>JAEVZM010000524.1 GCA_023392225.1 Pseudomonadota bacterium | reverse complement strand
CCTTCACCCCGTACTCGCCCTTGAGATAGGCGGCGCAGGGCAACACCCGCTTCTTGTCCTTGAGGTAGCTCTCGGCCATCGTGATCGCCGAGGCCGCCGGCGCATAGAAGGCCGAGCCGGTCTTGAGGAGGTTGATCACCTCGGCGCCGCCGTCGCGGGTGCGCTGCATGATCTCGTCGACCCGCTTCTTGGTGGTCCAGCCCATCTTGATGAGGGCCGACAGCGGAATGCCGGCAACGGTGGTGTAGTCGATCAGCGGCACCATGGTGTCGCCGTGACCGCCGAGCACGAAGGCGCTGACATCCTCGACCGAGACCTTGAACTCGTCGGCGACGAAGTAGCGGAGCCGGGCCGAGTCGAGCACGCCGGCCATGCCGACCACCATGTCGCGCGGCAGGCCCGAGAACTTCTGGAGCGCCCAGACCATGGCGTCAAGCGGATTGGTGACGCAGATCACGAAAGCCTTCGGGGCGTACTTCTTGATGCCGGCGCCGACCTGCTCCATGACCTTGAGGTTGATCTCGAGGAGGTCGTCGCGGCTCATCCCGGGCTTGCGGGCGACGCCGGCGGTGACGATGCAGACGTCCGCGCCCTTGATCGTCTCATAGGCCGAGGTGCCGGCGAGGTTTGAATCGAAGCCGAGCACCGGGGCCGCCTCGGCGATATCGAGCGCCTTGCCGTTCGGCACGCCCTCCATCACGTCGAAGAGCACCACGTCGCCGAGCTCCTTGAGACCGGCAAGGAGAGCAAGGGTACCGCCGATCTGACCGGCGCCGATCAGGGCGATCTTGGTTCGAGCCATGTCGGGAATTCCTCGTGAAACAAAGGGCGGGAAGCGCCCGGCATACCGGGCCCGGGGACGTGAGTATCGCGATTGATGCTGCGCTGCAAGCATGGCACGCGACCGCACCCGGCACACCCGCCTAGTAGCGCGTGGTAAGATCCACCAGCCATTCCGGGGCGGCGGCGACGAGGGCCGCCTCGATCTCCTTGTCGATACCGGAAAGGATGGCGATGCCGACGATCATCAGGACGACCCCGAGGACGGCGCGGAGGCCCTTGCCGGCCTGAGTCAGGCGTGTGCGCCAGGCGAGCAACAGCTCACGCGAGGCGAGGCCGAGCAGCGCCAGCGGCAGCGCCGCCCCGAGGCCGAAAGCCAGCATGGTCAGGAACACCATGCCGAAATCCACGCCGCTCGCCGCGAGGATCGAGGCAGCGCCGAGGGTCGGCCCGACGCAGGGAATCCAGACCGCGCCGAGGATCAGCCCGAGGGCGAACTGACCGCCCGGCCCCGACGTGGAGACGCTGGCAAGGCGCTGCTCGGCCCAGTTGACGGCCGGGCCCGCGGCGACCGCCAGCCGGACCTGGAGCATCGGCAGGACGAGCACCGTGCCGACCGCGACGAGGAGGAGCGCCGCGACGAAGCGGAAGACGTCGGCATCGAGCCCGATCGCGAAACCGACCGTCGCAACGAACAGTCCGATCGCGGTAAAGGAAAGCGTCAGGCCCGCCGCCAGAAACAGCGGCCCCTGGCGGTGCTCGGAGACGGCGGCGCTTAGGACCGCCGGCAGAATCGGCAGCGTGCACGGGTTGAGGATCGACAGGACTCCGGCGAGGAAGGCGAGGCCGAGCGTCGCCATCGCCGGTGGTCAGACGCCCTTGGCGAGCAGCGCCTCGATCGCCGCCGGGCTCGTGTCACCGACCAGCCGGCCGGCCTCCTTGCCGCCCGAGAACACGATGAGGGTCGAGCGCTGGGTCGCCTTGAAGCTCCGCATCACGTCCTTCTCGGTGTCGTAGTCAACGACGAAGACCTGGTAGCCGGCATATTCGGGCTTGGCGAACAACGCACCGAGGGCCTTGCTCTGGGCGCGGCAGGTCGTGCACCAGGGGGCGTTGACGTCGACCAGAACGGGCCCGCCGGCACCGACCGCGGCATCGAAGGCGGCCCGATCGAAGGCGGCGCGGTCCACGGCATCCGCCGAGGCCACCGCCGCCATGAACAGGGCGGCCGAGCCAAGGCCCAGGATCGTTCGGCGCGAAATCGACGTCATCGGTGTCCTCCGTTCCCGCGTTGCGTGTCGGGTAGTGGTTCGCGCGACACGACCGGGAGGTTACGCCGGCCGAGCCAGGCGGGCGTTCACGAGACGGCGGACGGTTTTCACGTCTCCGTGGCCGGCGGGTATCGATGGCGGCCGCCCTGCCAGTCCTCGACCTCCTCGCCGGCGAGATAGGACGGGCCGACCGGCGACTTGCCGTGCCCGCCGGGGATGTCGAGCACGTAGGTCGGCTGGCACAGGCCGGAGGCGCGGCCGCGCAGCGCCCGCATCAGGGCCTGGCCCTCGGCGAGGCTCGTGCGGAAATGGCCGGTGCCGGGGGCGAGGTCGCCGTGATGGAGGTAGTAGGGCTTGATCCGGTTCTCGACCATCGCCCGCATCAGCGCGCCGAGGGTCTCGGGATCGTCGTTGACGCCGCGGAGCAGCACCGTCTGGCCGAGGAGCGGCATGCCGGCATCGGCGAGCATCGCCACGGCGCGACGGGCCTCCGGGGTGAGCTCGCTGGCGTGGTTGGCATGGACCGCCACCCAGGTGGCGACGCCGTCGCTCCGGAGCGCGGCGACGAGAGCCGGGGTGATCCGCTCCGGCGCCACCACCGGTATCCGGGTGTGGAAGCGCACCACCTTGACGTGGTCGATGCCGGCAAGCGCCGTCATCAGCGCCGCGAGCCGCCGCGGCGAGGCGACCAACGGGTCGCCGCCCGAGACGATCACCTCCCAGACCTCGCGATGGCCCCGGATGTAGTCGAGCGCCCCGGCAAGGTCCGCCGGCGACAGGTGCGCGGCATCGGGACCGACGCTCTCGCGGCGGAAGCAGAACCGGCAATAGACGGCGCAGACCTGGACGAGCTTGAGGAGTACCCGGTCGGGATAGCGGTGGATGAGGCCCGGGGCGACGGCATGGACGTCGTCGCCGATCGGGTCAGCGAGCTCCTCGGGCCGGGTATCGAGCTCCGCCGTATCGGGGACGAACTGGCGCGCGATCGGGTCGGTGGGATCGCCGGGCTCGGCCAGCTCGGCCATCGCCGGGGTGATCGCCACCGCGTAGCGCGCCGCGACCGCCTCGAGCGCCGGAATGCGCTCGGGCGGGACCAGCCCGGCGACCGCGAGCTCGTCGGGGCTGCGAAGGGTGCGCGCCCGCGGCGACGGCGGGACCTTGCCGGCAGCGGGGCGGAACGAGAGATCGTTCATGACGGCTCCTCGCCCGGGTCGACGGGCGTCCATTGCACGAGATCGATGTGGGGCGCGCCGGTGGCGAGCATCACCAGCCGGTCGAGTCCGAGGGCGACGCCGCTCGCCGGCGGCATCAGGGAGAGGGCGGCGAGGAAATCCTCGTCGAGCGGGTAGCGTTCGCCATAGATGCGCGCCTTCTCATTCATTTCGTATGTGAAACGACTGCGCTGCTCGGCCGCGTCGGTCAGCTCGGCGAAGCCGTTGGCGAGCTCGACGCCACAGGCATAGAGCTCGAAACGCTCGGCAATCCGCGAATCCGCGGCGCTGATCCGGGCCAGCGCCGCCTCGGCCGCGGGGTAGTCGGAGAGCAGCGTCGGCCGGCCGATTCCGAGATTGGGCTCGACCCGCTCGGACAGGATGCGGCTGAACACGTCCGACCAGGTGTCGTCCTCGGCGGTGCGGACGTTAATCCGTTTCGCCTCCGATATGATATGCTCCGGATTACCCAGCGTCGCCAGGAGATCGACCCCGGCGTAGCGGCGGAAGGCCTCGGCCACCGGCAGGCGCTCCGGCGCGGCGAAAGGGTCGGCGCTCCGGCCGCGCCAGGTCAGCGCCGCCGAGC
>JAEVZM010000464.1 GCA_023392225.1 Pseudomonadota bacterium | reverse complement strand
GTCAGGAGTGGGAGCCGGCCGGCTCCTGGTACCGCCAGGGCTCGAGCGCGGTCGCGGTGTTCGAGTTCGAGGGCGGGGCGCTGTTCAACTATCGCGGCAGCTGGTGCGCCGAGGGCCTCAGGACGAGCTGGGAATCGACCTGGCGCTTCGTCGGCAGCCGCGGCTCGCTGAGCTGGGATGGCCATGAGGACTTCCGCGCCGAGCGCGTCACCGATTCGCCCGAGCCCGGCGCGCCGTTCCTCCGCGTCGCCGAGCCGGTGCCGGTGCCGCCGCTGTCGGATGAGGACCGCATCGGCGGCCATGTCGGCGTCATCCGCGACTTCGTCGAGGCGGTGCGGACGGGCGTCCCGCCGGAGACGCGCGGCGAGGACAACATCAGGAGCCTCGCCATGGTGTTCGGCGCGATCGAAAGCGCCGAGGCGGGGCGGCGGGTGCCGATCATCATTCCCCCGATGGGCGATCGCCAGGCGAAGGAAGCAATACGGCAATGAGCAATGCCCTCACCAGCATCCGCATCGGCACGATGATCCAGGGCAATGCCCCGGACCCGGCAGCCTACGTGGCGGAAATCCTCGACCACGGGTTCGAGAGCATCGAGCCGTTCTTCTGGCAGACCATCGGCAACAAGGACATTCCGCGCCTCGCCGGCGAGCTGCGCGAGGCGATCGGCGACCGCGACGTCACCATCTCGACGCTCGGCATGTTCGGCAATCCGCTCGAGGACACCGAGACCGACCGCGAGACGCTGCGCGGCTGGGAGACGCTGATCGACAACGCCCACCTGTTCGGCGCGACCTGCATCGCCGGCTTCACCGGCCGGGTACGCGGCAAGCCGATCGAGGACAGCCTGCCGCGCTTCAAGGAGGTGTTCGGGCGGCTGGCGAAGCGCGCTGCCGACAAGGGCGTCCGGCTCGCCTTCGAGAACTGTGCGATGGACGGCAACTGGGCGAGCGGCGACTGGAACATCGCCCACAACCCGGATGCCTGGGAGATGATGTTCAACACGCTGCCGGACGACAATCTCGGCCTCGAGTGGGAGCCCTGCCACCAACTCGTCTACCTGATCGACCCGATCCCCCAGATCCGGAAGTGGGCGCCGAAGTTCTTCCACGTCCACGGCAAGGACGCGACCATCCGCTGGGACGTGATCCGCGAGCATGGCGTGTTCGGCAAGGTGCCGTTCGTGCAGATGCGCACGCCCGGCTACGGCGACAGCGACTGGAAGCGCGTGATCAGCGAGCTGCGGCTGGCTGGCTACGCGGGCAGCATCGACATCGAGGGCTGGCACGACCCGGTCTATCGCGGCGCGCTGGAGATGACCGGGCAGGTCGAGGCCCTCAACTATCTCAAGGAATGCCGGGGCGGCAGGTCCTTCGTCGCCAACCCGGACGGCACCCGGAAGCATCCGGGGATGTGAGGGAGGACCCGGCGGAAGCCGGGCGAGACTGCACAACAAGCCTCCGGAGAAATCGGGGGCGAACGGGAGGAAAGAGCGATGCGAATGGCAGCCCTGAAAGTCACTACCGCGCTCGCGCTCGTCGCCGGCGCAATCGGAATGACCACCTTCGGCGCGAGCGCCGAGGCGCTCCGCGACGACTGGTGCAAGGACGTCAAGATCCGCTTCTTCGTCGGTGGTGCCGAGGGCGATGGCTTTGGCGTCATCGTCTACAACGGCGCCGTCCAGGCCGCCCACGATACCGGTGCGCAGGTCGAATACGTGTTCTCCGGCTGGAATGCCGAGAAGATGATCCAGCAGCTCCGCGAGGCGGTCGCCTCGGCGCCGGACGGAATCGCCATGATGGGCCATCCGGGCGATGCGCCGATCCTGCCGCTTGCGGAAGAGGCGTCGAAGGCCGGCATCAAGATGATGTACCAGAACGTCGACGTGCCGGAGGTGCGCAAGCAGTTCGGCGGTGGCTATGTCGGCGCCCAGCTCGATCCGCAGGGCTATGCCCTCGGCGCGGAGGCGGTGCGCCGCTTCGGCCTCAAGGCTGGCGACAAGGCGATCGTCGCCGCCAATCTCGACGACACCAACCGCGCCGTCCGCGAGGCGGCCACCATGCGCGCCTTCGAGGATGCCGGGCTGACCGTGATCCACCTCCAGGCGCCGACCGAATGGGCGGCCGACCCCAACATGGGCATCCCGGCCTTCACCGCGGCGATCCAGGCCAATCCCGACGTCAAGATCATCGCCTATCCGGGCGGCCAGCTGCTCGGCACGGCGCCGACCTACATGGAGGCGGCGGGCAAGAAGCCGGGCGAGATCATCAATATCGGCTTCGACACCAGCCCGCAGGTCGTCGAGGGCTTCAAGGGCGGCTGGGTGCAGCTCACCTCCGACCAGCAGCCCTTCATGCAGGGCTACATGCCGGTCCTGTCGCTCTGCCAGCAGGTGGTCTACGGGCTCGGGCCGATGAACGTCGATACCGGTGCCGGGTTCGTCACGCCTGACAACTACGAGGCGGTGGCCGTGCTCGCTACCGAGGGGCTGCGCTAGGGCGCACCCGTATCGTCACTCCCCCGGGCGGCGCGTCGCCCGGGGGCGTCTTCCGAGGGAGGAGGAGCGCCATGGCCGAGAGGGTGCTCGAACTCCGCGACGTGAAGAAGTCCTATGGCAACGTCTTCGCGCTCGGCGGCGTGAACCTGCATGTCGACCGCGGCGAGGTCGTCGGCCTCCTCGGCGACAACGGCGCCGGCAAGTCGACGCTGATCAAGATCCTCGCCGGCGTGGTCCGTCCGACCAGCGGCGACATCCTCGTCCGCGGCGAGAAGGTGCATGGCTGGAACGGTGCCCGATCCCGCGACGCCGGCATCGAGACCGTGTTCCAGGACCGGGCACTCGCGGTCCAGCAGACGATCGTGCGCAACATCTTCATGGGGCGCGAGATCGCCGGCGGGCTCGGCTTCCTCAAGGTGAAGAAGGAGCACGAGGAGGCCGAGCGGCTGATGCGCGAGATCGGCTTCACCTCGAAGGTCTTCAGTCCGGACTCGATCGTCGGCCAGCTCTCGGGCGGCGAGCGCCAGGGCGTCGCCATCGCCCGGGCGATCTACAACAAGGCCGACCTCATCGTCCTCGACGAGCCGACCACGGCGCTGTCGCTGACCGAGACCGAGAAGGTGTTCCGGTTCGTGCGCGCGGTGCGGGCGAGCGGCCGCTCGATCCTCTTCATCGGCCACAACATCCATCACGTCTACGACATCGCCGACCGGTTCGTGGTGATCGACCGCGGCCGGGTCGCGCTCGAGACCAGCAAGGGCGAGGTCGGGAGTGCCGAGAAGCTGATCGAGTTCATGGAGCATGTCGCCCATCCGCAGGGCGTCGCCTCCTTCGATCCGACCGCCATCGCGGAGGCCCGGGCATGAGCGCCACCACCGACACGGGAAGCGTCCAGCGCCACCCGAACAGCACGCCGCTCCGCCGCTTCGTCGTCAACAACCGCGCCTCGCTCGGCACGCTGGCGGTGTTCGTGGTGATGATGCTGATCTTCATCGCCGCCAACCCGACGGTGTTCCTCTCCTGGGCGATGTACAGCTCGGTGCTGGTCACCCTGCCGGTGGCATTGTTCCTGGTCGTGCCGCTGGTCTTCGTCGTCACCGTCGGCGAGATCGACCTCTCGTTCCCGGCGACCATGGGCTTCGCCGCCTGGATCTTCGCCCTCCTGGTACAGGCCGGGTTCGATCCGTTCATCGCAATCATCGCCGGGATCGTCGTCGGCGTGTTCCTGGGCACCTGCGTCGGCATCATCGTGGTCTATGCCGGGCTCTCCTCGCTGATCGCCACGCTCGGCATGAACTACATGCTGCGCGGCCTGATCATGATCATCACCGAGGGCAAGTCGATCGCGCTCCTCGGGCTCCGCGACTCGACCGCCTACCAGCTGTTCTCAAGCTCCATCGCAGGCGTGCCCGTGCAGATCTTCTGGGCGCTCGCCTTCGTCGTCTTCTCGGTGTTCCTCTACAACCGCCACCGCTTCGGCGCGCGCGTCCACGCGGTCGGCGACAACCCGGACAGCGCGGCGCAGATGGGCATCGACGTGAAGCGCATCCGCATCGCCACCTTCATGTACATGGGGCTCGGGGCGGCGCTCGCCGGCGTCTTCTCGGTGATGATCAACTTCACCTGGTGGCCGACGACGGGCGACGGGTACCTGCTACCGGCGCTCGCCTCGGTGTTCGTCGGCGGCACCCCGGCCTGGGGCGGCATCGGCACCGTCGTCGGCGGTGCCATCGGCGCGCTGATCATCTCCTTCATCCAGTCCGGCATCATCTCGGCGGGGCTCACCGGCTTCTATGTCCAGTTCTTCAA
>JAEVZM010000382.1 GCA_023392225.1 Pseudomonadota bacterium | reverse complement strand
CTAGCTGCCCGGCAGCGGCCCTGGGAGTAACAAGCTCGTCGGGAAGCCTGTCGTCGGCCGCGCCAGCCAGCGCCGCGTGCGGCCGCGTCCGACTGCGAGCACCTTGTCCGCTGCGGCGAGGGATTCGAGGCCGCGCTGCACGGTGCGCGGGCTTGCGCCGAGGGCGAGCGCCAGCGCCGAGCTCGACCACGCCGCGCCGTCGGCGAGGAGGGCGAGCAGCGGGCCATGCGCGTCCTCGACCGGCGGCAGCAGCAGGGTCACGCCGGCATCGCCACCGGGGAGCAGCACGAAGCCTCTCGGCGTGGCGCGGATGTCGGCGAGCCCGCGCAGGGCGCGCCGGAGCCGGCCGATCTCGACCCGAAGCCGCGCCCTATGCGACTCGTCCGCATGCCGGGCGCCGAAGGCGCTCGCGAGCAGCACCTCCCGTGCGGCGTCGCCTGGCCAGGCCTCGGCGAGCCCGCGCGCCAGCGCGAAGAGGACCGGCCGGGTGGTCAGTGGGACCACACGCCCGGCGCTGCGGATCGTGCCGCGGCAGGCGTCGACCACCAGGCTGTCGGAGGCGAAGAGCGCCTCCACTGCGTCGAGTCCGATGAGGGTCACGGTGCCGCGCGTGACGGACCGCGCCGCCGGCGCCTCGATCGCCGCGGCGGTCGATTCTACTTCGGCGGCAAGGGCGGGGATGCCGGCGCTCCGCGCCAGCGCTTCGGCCCGGGCAAGCGCCTCGCGCGCGTCGGCCAACCGCAGGCGGCGCATGGCGATGCCGGCGGCGACCAGGTGGCGGGCGACGAGGAGGGCGGGCGGCAGCCGGTCCGCCGCGATTCCGGCAAGCACCGCCTCGGCCGCCTCGAGCTCGCCGATCAGCAGCCGGTAGCGGGCCTCGAGGTTGCCGGCATGGGCCGCGTTCGTCGCGTCGCCACGGTCGGCGAGGATCGCGCGCGCGGCGGCGATGGCATCGGCCGAGCCAGAGAGGTCACGGAGGACGAGGGCGATCTCTGCCTCGGCGACGGCGCAGCGGGCGCGTGCCACGGCCTCGCGCGGATGAAACGCCCGGATCGCGGCGCGGAGCAGGACACGGGCCCGGTCGAACGCGCCGAGCTGGGCCATGGCGATGCCGCGGAGCGCCAGCGCCGCCGCATCCTCGCGGAGCGCGACCCGCTTCAGTGCGCCGATCGGGTCGCCCGCCGCGAGCGCCTGGCCCGCCGCCGTGATCAGCGAGTCCATTTCAATCCCGTCACACTTGTCACTCCCGGATGGCCGGCGGCCGTCGCTACGTATCGCTTCGTGGCCGGTGGCAAGCGATCCGGCCAGTTGGAGGAGGATGATCGAAAATGGCGAGTAGCGCATCTCGATTGGAGCGCCGGCGTCTTCCCGGAGCGTCGATGGCGACCTGGCTGTCCCTCGGGGCCGCACCGGCCTTCGCGCTCATGGCGATCCTCGCCGGCCTCTCGGCCGATGCGATGCCCGTCACCTGCCTCGGCGGCATGGAGGGCTCGTTCCTCGGCGGCATGACCTGGATGTACGTGCTGATGAGCGTCTTCCACCTGCCGCCCTGGCTGAAGCTCATCGCCGCCCGTCCCGCGTGATCCGCCCAGGCGGATCGCGGAACCCGGCCCGCCGGCCGTCGTGGCCGCGGGCCTGTCTCAGCAAACGGAGAAGACCCCATGCAGAACACCGTCGTGTCCCACGAGGAATGGACCAGGGCGCGGCTCGCGCTTCGCGAGGCCGAGAAGCTGCACACGCAGCAGCGCGAGGCGCTGACCAGGATGCGGATGGCGATGCCCTGGGAGCGCGTCGAGAAGAGCTACACCTTCGAGGGGCCGGACGGCCCGCGCTCGCTCGTCGATCTCTTCGACGGCCACTCGCAGCTTATCGTCTATCACTTCATGTTCGGGCCGGACTGGGAGGAGGGCTGCAAGTCCTGCTCGTTCTGGGCCGACAACTTCAACGGCATCCCGATCCACCTCGCCCATCGCGACGTCGCGTTCACTGCGATCTCGCGGGCCCCGCTCGACAAGATCGCGGGCTACAAGTCCCGCATGGGCTGGAGCTTCCCCTGGGTGTCCTCGGCCGGCAGCGACTTCAACTTCGACTTCCAGGCCTCGTTCACGCCGGAGGAGCTCGCGGCAGGCGAGGGCTACTACAATTTCGAGCGCCGCCGGGTCGGGGCGTCCGACCTGGTCGGGATCAGCGTCTTCTATCGCAATGCGGATGACGAGGTGTTCCACACCTATTCCTGCTATTCGCGCGGCGTCGAGATGCTCAACGGCGCCTACCACTACCTCGACCTCGTGCCGAAGGGCCGGGACGAGGAGGGGTTCAAGTTCCCGCAGGAATGGGTCCGGCGTCACGACCAGTACTGAGCGGCCGCTCGAGCGATGTGGCGGCCCGCTCGGGCGGTCACATCGTCGCCATCAGTGCGCGTCGTGCTCGCACTGGCCGTGGTCGCCGATCACCTCGACGATCCGGCATTCGCAGATCCGGCCGTGGCCGCACTCGTCGACCATCCGCCGGAGCTCGTCGCGGAGCGACTGCAGCTGCCGGATGCGGGCCTCGATCTCGTTGAGATGGCGGAGCGCGATGCTGTCCGCCTCGTGGCAGGAGCGCTGCGGCGTGCCGGTCAGCGCCAGCAGCTGGCGGATGTCCTCGACCTCGAAGGCGAGGTCGCGGGCGTGGCGGATGAAGTTCAGCCGCTTCAGCGCATCCTCGCCATAACGCCGCTGGCCGCCCTCGGTGCGCGGTGGCTCGGGCAGGAGTCCGATCTGCTCGTAGTAGCGGATGGTCGGCACCTTGACGCTGGTGCGACGGGCGAGATCGCCGATCGTCAGGTCCATCGAAAAAGCCTCTTGAAGCTCTAGTCGCTAGAGGTCCTACATCCGAACGACGACGCAACGGAAGTCACGTTTGGATGAACGCTCTCGACCAGAAACAGCGCTACCGGATCGGCGGGATGGACTGTGCGTCCTGCGCCACCAAGATCGAGAACGCGGTGGGACGCCTGCCCGGCGTCACCGCGGTCGGCGTCTCGGTCGGCGCCGGAACGATGACCGTCACCTCGGGCGGTGCCGTGCAGGCGGGCGCCGTCGAGCGGCAGGTGAAGGCCCTCGGCTACTCCATCGCACCCGTGGCGGGAAACGGCCATGATGCGCCGGACGCGAGGCACGCCGGCGAGCGGCACGAGCACGCCGGCCACGATCACGACGCCGAGGGCGACAGTCACGATCATCACCACGAGGCGATCGACGGTCCGTGGTGGCGGACCGGCAAGGCGCGGCTGATCTTCCTTTCTGCCGCCGCGCTGGTCGCCGCCTACGCTGCCGGCCTGGTGTTTCCCGAGGTCGGCCACTGGGCCTTCGTCGCGGCGATGGCCGTCGGCCTCGTACCGATCGCCCGCCGGGCGGTGATGGCAGCGCTCACCGGCACCCCCTTCACCATCGAGACCCTGATGACCATCGCCGCGGTCGGCGCGGTGCTGATCGGGGCCACCGAGGAGGCGGCGATCGTCGTGCTCCTCTTCCTGGTCGGCGAGCTGCTCGAGGGCATCGCCGCGGGCCGGGCGCGGGCCAGCATCCGCAATCTCGCCGAGCTCGTGCCGAAGCTGGCGCTGGTCGAGACCGGGGAGGGCACCGAGGAGGTGCCGGCCGAGGCGCTCGCGGTCGGCAGCGTGATCCTCGTCCGGCCGGGCGACCGCATCGCGGCCGATGGCGTGGTCATCGAGGGCGCCTCGGCGATCAACGAGGCGCCGGTCACCGGCGAGAGCGTGCCGAAGACCAAGTCCGTCGGCGACGATGTCTTTGCCGGCACGGTCAATGGCGAGGCGGTGCTCCGCGTCCGCGTCACCGCGGCCGCCGCCGACAACACCATCGCCCGCATCATCCGCCTCGTCGAGGAGGCGCAGGAGAGCAAGGCGCCGACCGAGCGCTTCATCGACCGCTTCTCGCGCTGGTACACGCCGGCGGTGCTGGTCGCCGGCGCGCTGGTTGCGCTGGTGCCGCCGCGCCTCTTCGGCGCGGCGTGGTCGGAGTGGATCTACAAGGGCCTGGCCATCCTTCTGATCGGCTGCCCCTGCGCGCTGGTCATCTCGACGCCGGCGGCGATCGCGGCCGGGCTGTCGGCCGGGGCCCGGCGCGGGCTCCTGCTCAAGGGCGGCGCCGTGCTGGAGCGGCTGAAGGGCGTCACCACCGTCGCCTTCGACAAGACCGGCACCCTCACCGAGGGGCGGCCGCAGGTGACCGATGTCGTCGCCCTCGGCATGCCCGTCCCGCGCGTGCTGTCACTCGCCGCCGCGCTCGAAGCCGGCTCGAGCCATCCGCTCGCGGTCGCGATCCTCGCCAAGGCCAAGGCGGAGGGCGCGCCGGTGCCGCCGGCGGCGGATGCGCGCGCCATTCCCGGCAAGGGCGTCTCGGCCCGGGTCGGCGGTCTCGAGGTCGCGCTCCTGTCGCCCGCCGCGGCAAGCGAGCGCGTCACGCTCGATGCGGAGTCGGTTGACCGCATCGCAGCCCTCAACGACGCCGGCAAGACCGTCTCGGTGCTGGTCGTGGGCGAAGCTGCCGCCGGTCTCATCGCCCTTCGTGACGAGCCGCGCGACGACGCCGCCTCGGGTCTCGCTACGCTCCGCGCCGAAGGCATCGACACCGTCATGCTCACCGGCGACAATGCCCGCACGGCGGAAGCGATCGGCAAGGATCTCGGCATTGCCGTCCGCGCCGGGCTGATGCCGGAGGACAAGCGCCGCATTGTCGCCGAGCTCCAGGGCGAGGGGAGGGTGGTCGCCAAGGTCGGCGACGGCATCAACGACGCGCCGGCGCTCGCCGCGGCCGACGTCGGCATCGCCATGGGCGGCGGCACCGACGTCGCGCTCGAGACCGCCGACGCCGCCATCCTCCACGGCCGGGTCGGCGACGTCGCGAGCCTCGTCGCGCTGTCGCGGGCGACACTCCGCAATATCTGGCAGAATATCGGGGTGGCGCTCGGCCTCAAGGCGGTGTTCCTGGTCACCACCATCGCCGGCATCACCGGCCTCTGGCCGGCGATCCTCGCCGATACCGGCGCGACGGTGCTGGTCACCATGAACGCTATGCGGCTGCTCGCGTGGAAGCCGCCTGGCCGCTGACCGTCTGGGCCGGGCCGGCTACGTCGGTACCGCGGCCTCGAACACGCGGCTGAGGCCGTCGATCAGCTGCTCGTCGGAAAAGACGAGCGGGTCGTTCACCTGCTCCACCATGCCCTTCATGGTGAGGACGCCGACCGCCGACAGGTAGGCGAGGAAGGCCATCAGCCGCGGCTCGACCGGGGCACTCCCGGGGCGCTTCTTCTGCTCCGCGCCGAGCAGCTTCGCGGCAGGGGCGAGGATGAGATCGTTGAGCGGCCGCAGGCGGGCGAACTGCTCGTCGCTCCAGCGCAGCGTTCCCCCGCCGGTCGTCTGGCCGAGAAGGAAGATGAGCCGGAAGTCGTCGATCTGCGCCGCAAAGCTGCCGACCGTCTCGGCGATGATCGCGCGCAGCGCATCCCGGCCGGTTCCGACCCGGCTCATGGCGTCCTCAACCGTCTGCGCGTGGCGCTCGACGGCGGCATAGACGAGCTCGAACACCAGCGCGTCCTTCGAGGCGAAGTAGTAGTAGAGCCCGGTCTTGGACATGCCGGCCTCGGTCGCGACCGCCTCGAGGGTCATCGCCGCCACGCCGCTGCGCAGCAGCACCGACCGCGCCGCATCGAGAATCTCCTCGCGGGTGCGGTTGCGGCGTCTCTCCCGGCGGGCCTTACGGGGGTCCGCCGCGTCATCTTCCCCGGCTTCAACGCGCTTCTTGGCCACCGCCACATCACCTCGGGATCCGTCTGAATGGTCGGCCGAGAGTATCATAGGCACTGTAAATCGTCCACTGATTGACTTTTTCGACCATCGGTCTAAAAAGCGACAGAGTGTACATCACCCTTGTCGCCGGGGAGCGCGAAGACCGATGATCGACCTCAGCCTCGATAGCCCGCTTTTCGCCACCTATGCGATCGCCGCCGCCATCATGATCCTGAAGGCGGTGAGCATGTCGTGGCTGACGGTGATCCGGATGGTTGGCGAGAACGCCGGCTTCCGCTCGCCCGAGGACACCCGGAAAACGGCGCTCAATCCAAATCCCAGTCCCTCCCAGCTCGCCCCGAACGACCGGGTCGAGCGTATCCGCCGCATCCAGCTGAACGATCTCGAGAGCCTGCCCTACTTCCTCGTCGCCGGCTTCCTCTTCCTGTTCACCGGGCCGTCCCTCCTCCTCGCCCAGATCCTTCTCTACGGCTACGTGGTGACGCGGCTCCTCCATTTCGCGGCCTACCTCTCGGCGCAGACCCACGACCTCCGGGCGATGCTGTGGACCCCGGGTTCGCTCATCCTCATCTACATGGCTGGCCGGGTGCTCTTCTTCGCGGTGCTGTAGGCCGCACCACCCCCGCCGCCGTTGATTGCGGGCGAGGGGTGCGCGACAAGAGGAGACGCCCGGCCCCGGGCGCATTCTCCGCTCAAAGCCGCGAAGACACCCAAGATGAGCCCATCCTCCCGCACCATCGTCGAGCTCCACTTCGACGAAGTCGTCGTTCCCGCCCGCGAGGGCGCGGTGAACACGCCCGGTCACGACAAGCCGCTGCACATGCTGCCTGTCGGCGGCGCCGCGGGTTGGACCGTCCAGTTCGACGTGCTGTCGAAGCTCATCCTCAGGCTGAAGCTCGCCGACGGCACCGTGGGCTGGGGCGAGTTCTATCGCGATCACAACTGGGTGACGGTCAAGGGCGTCGCCGAGACGCTGCTCGGCCGCTCGCTCGACGAGCTGGTGCTGCAGGACCTGCCGGTGCCGCTGTCCCGCGAATATGACGGCTTCGAGTGCGCCATCTGGGACGCCAAGGCCAAGACCCTCGGCGTGCCGCTCCACCAGCTCCTCGGCGGTGCGGTGCGCGACCGGGTCAAGGTCGGCGCCTGGTCGAGCTGGCGCCCGGTGGACGAGATGGCGGCACTCGCCAGGCGCTTCCAGGCCGAGGGCTACGACTGCATCAAGCTCAAGGCGGGGCTCGAGGACGACGTGGTCGGCTGGTGCCGGGCGATCAAGGAATCCGCGCCGGGCATGTGGGTGATCATCGACCCCAACCAGCGCTGGGAGAATGCCGGCGAGGCCCGCCGCCGGCTCAAGGCGCTGGACGAGATCGGCAATCTCCTCCTCATCGAGGATCCGATTCCGCGCTGGATGCTGCAGGACTATGCGCGGCTTCGGACCTTCACCGCGACGCCGGTCGTCCTCCACGTCGCTCTGCCCTACGTCTATCTCGGCCAGCGGCCCTACGAGGCGATCAACGCGCTCGCCCACGGCGCGGTCGACGGCTTCAACTTCAACTGCGGGCTCCAGAAGTTCCGCGAGCTCGACGCCATCGCCCACGCCGCCAACCTCAACTGCTGGCACGGCTCGGAGGTCGACCTCGGCATCCTCGAGGCGATGTACGTCCATTCCGCCGCGGCGGCGAAGAGCTGCATCTGGCCGTCCGACATCTTCGGCCGCCTGATCCGCACCCACGACCTCCTCGAGATGCCGCTGCGGTTCGAGCCGCCTTACGTCCGCGTGCCCGAGGGCCCCGGCCTCGGCGTCACGCCCTCACGCGAGGCGATCGCCCGCTACAAGGTGGGGGAGACGGTGTTTGCGCTGTAGCGCCGCCGGCGGAATGGCCGGTGCCTGTCCGGCCGCGCCGGCTAGAAGCCGAACGAGATGTAGAACCGGCCTTCCCAGACATCGAGGTCCTTCTGCCCGAAGCTGAGATACCCGGCGCTCGCCTCGACGAGCGTCGTCTCCGACACCAGCATCCGCAGGCCCGAGCGAAGGCTGACGGCCCACGGCGTGGTGTCTTCGAGCGTGAGGTCCCCGGTGAGAACCTGTCCGTCGTTCGGCCGCTCGAAGTCGTAGCGCGCGCCGAGCTCGGCCCAGGGCATCACCGGCAGGCCATTCTCGGTGAAGAAGACTCTGTTGATCTCGGCCGAGGCCTCGACCGCGCCATAGTCGAAGCGGGATTCCGGGAAGGCGACCGTCACGGTGCGGCCGAGGACGTCACCCTTCATCTCGTAGGCATCGCCGAAGGTCCGGCCGTAGAACAGAGACCCCTTGGGCCGGATGTTGGCGAAGCCGAGATCGTACTGGCCGTGGAGATTGACGTTCGCGGCGACCTGCTCGGAAATATAGTCGCCGTCGAGGACGGCGAGCCTGAGATCGTTCTCGGTCCGGCCATAGGTGACCGATCCGTCGATCGCCCAGTGCTCCGACAGCCTGAGGGCGATATAGGGACCGATGGTGAAGCCGCTCTCAGTCGCGTGCATCGTCCCGTCGAAGCCATCGCTCTCGCCGGATTGCAGGGAGAGCGAGGCGCCCGCGACGAGATTGTCGGTGATCGCCCGGTCGAGACCGAAGGTCACGGTGCCGGTCGTCGTGCTTGTGTCGTTCTCGAAGCGGTCGTCGTCGATGACCAGGACTGTGGTGTCGACCCAGGTATTCCACGGCGTCTCGTCGCCGAGGTCGCGGCCCGGCGTGAGCGGCACGCTGCCGTCGGTGGCGAAGGGCTCTTCGGGACAGATCACTGGCTCCTGGTCTCCGAGCTGGGCCCGTTGGCGCGGATCGATGCATCGTGCGTCGATCGTTTGGAGGCCGTCATAGCGGCTGGCGAAGGCTGCGCCCGACGTCGCTCCGTAGACCGTCCCGCCTCCGCCACCAGTCCCCGCGCTTCCGCCACCGGTGCCGCCGCCGCTCCCGGGTGGGGTGACGCCGGGCAGGCCGGGTGTCGCACCTACCGGTGGCAGGGTGCCGATCGGTGGGGTGACGCCACCGGGACGGCCTGGCGAGCCGCCGGGCGGTAGCGTCCCGATCGGGGGTGATACGGTCCCGGGTCCGCCGGGTCGCGTCGGGCTGAGCCCTGTCGGTGGCAGCGTCGCGATGGGCGGCGTGACACCGCCGGGACGGGTTGGTGAGCCGCTGGGCGGTCGCGTGCCGATCGGCGGCCTGACCGATCCCGGTCCGCCAGGGCGTATCGGCATGAGGCCACTCGGCGGCAGGGTGCCGATGGGTGGCGTCACCCCGCTCGGAAAGTGCGACCCGAAATCGGGAAAGAGGTTGCCGATGGGCGGTACGACGCCTTGCGGGGGGCGCGAGAAATCCGGGAAATTGAAGCCGTTCTTCTGGTTCTGGGTATCGATCAGGCACGGCTTGCCGTCGCCGGTTTCGTAGAGCTTGTGGGTGCCGCCACTGCCTTTCGAGACTACGGGCGACAGTGAGACATGGAGGCCGCGTCTCTCCCGGCTCCAGGTGTCGACGGTCTGGTCGCCCTTCGCCGCATCGAGCGCGAAATCGCCCGCCGTGGTGGCGGAGAGCCACACCGATCGGTCGTCACCGGCGGTGGTCCCGAGGAAGTGGAGGCCACCGTCGCTCTTGCAGCTCGCGGCCAGTGCCAAGGACGGCGCCCCCGCGATGATGACGACGCCGGTGATCAGGCCGGCCCACGCGGCGCCCGTCATCGCCCACATGGCGGGGCCTTTCTGACCGTGTCGGCGCGTCCCGCAGGCGCCATTCGTGCCCCTCCAGATGGCGCGCTCGCCACGCGCCGCTGGGAGCATTATCGATCGACCCTGTAAAATATATCAAGGTGCAAATGCGATTGTTCTGCGCGGAACCGTTGTGTCTCGTCCTTGGCGACGTTCGGCGGGAATGAACGCGGTTCGCATTCTTCCCCGACCGACGTGGTTCGCGGCTTCTGCGCTGGGCCGGTCTTCGGGGACGGAAGGCGCGCGGTCCTAGAGTACCGTCTTCTCCGGCCAGTGGCAGAGGTCGTTGACGATGCAGCGCTCGCAGGCGGGCTTCCGGGCGGTGCAGGTATAGCGGCCGTGGAGGATCAGCCAGTGGTGGGCGTGAAGCTTGAACTCCGCCGGGATCGCCTTCTCGAGGCCGAGCTCGACGGCGAGCGGGTCGCGGCCGGGTGCGAGGCCGGTGCGGTTCGAGACGCGGAAGATGTGGGTGTCGACGGCGATGGTCGGCTCGCCGAAGGCGACGTTGAGGACGACATTGGCGGTCTTCCGACCGACGCCCGGCAGCGTCTCCAGCGCCTCGCGAGAGCGCGGCACCGCGCCGCCGAACTCCTCGACCAGCCGGTGTGACAGGGCCACGACGTTCTTCGCCTTGTTGCGGTAGAGGCCGATGGTCTTGATCAGGCTCTCGACCTTCTCGACGCCGAGCGCCGCCATCTTCGAAGGGGTCGGCGCCAGCGCGAAGAGGGCCGGCGTCGCCTTGTTGACCCCGGCATCGGTCGCCTGCGCCGAGAGCACCACCGCGACGAGGAGCGTGAACGGGTTCTCATAGTGGAGCTCGGTCCGCGGGTCGGGCATCGCTTCCCGGAAGCGGGCGAACATCTCGGCGATCTCGGCCCGCGTCATGCGCTTGACGCGCGATGGACCTCGCGCACGGACTGGCGCGGCGCCGCCGGACTTCCTCATGACCATTCCACCCCCTCGTCCGCCCGGGTCGCGGAGGACATTCTGTCCCGCATCGGCGACTCCGCAATCGATCGCTTTGGTTCTATAGTCTCGGGTCATGACCGCCGACAATCCGCCAGACGCGCCGATCTTCGCCGCCTCGTTGCGGCCCTACCGGTCGCTCAGTCCGCGCGGCTTCATGATCGTCATGCTGGGGCTGGTCTTGTGCTCGTTCACCGCCGGGCTCGCCTTCTGGTCGATGGGCGCCTGGCCGATCGTCGGCTTCTTCGGGCTCGACATCCTCCTCGTCCAGGTCGCCTTCCGTCTCAACTACCGGCAGGCCCGCGCCTCGGAGGACGTGGCGGTGTTCCACGACCGGATGACGGTGACCAGCACCACCGCCAAGGGCGTGACGACCGAGTTCGCCTTCAATCCCTACTGGGCGCGGCTCGAGGTCGAGCGCCATCCGGAGGCGGGTGTCACCCGGGTCACCATCGCCTCGCATGGCCAGCGGCTCGACATCGCCAGCTTTCTCGGCCCGTGGGAGCGCGAGTCCTTTGCCGAGGCCTTGTCGGCGGCGCTCGCCAAGGCCCGGGCCGCGCCGGCCTGAGGGCCTGCAAGAATCGGGTGGTGGCGGGCCCGGGCGACGCCTAAGTCAGGATCGACGCCAAACGCCGAGCCTGAGGAAACGCCCAATGTCGCTCGCTGCCGCCTTCGAAACCCCGAGACCCGTTGCGATGACCACCGAGGTGCCCGAGAGCGACTACGACTATGTCCGCCGCGCCATCGAGTACATCTCGGAGAACTGGCGCGACCAGCCGTCGCTCGAGACCATCGCCGACGTCGTCGGCATGCGCCCGCTGTCGCTGCAGCGCTTGTTCACCCGCTGGGCGGGCCTGTCGCCCAAGGCCTTCGTCCAGGCGCTGACGCTCGACCACGCCCGCTCGCTCCTCGCCGATTCGGCCTCCGTGCTCGACGCCACCTACGAGGTCGGCCTCTCCGGCCCGGGCAGGCTGCACGATCTCTTCGTCACCCATGACGCGATGACCCCGGGCGACTACAAGGCGCGCGGTGCCGGTCTCGTCATCCGCTGGGCGTTCCATCCCTCGCCGTTCGGCATGGCGCTGGTGATGGTCACCGACCGTGGCCTCGCCGGCCTCGCCTTCGCCGATGCCGGCGGCGAGAGCGGTGCCCTCTCCGACATGCGCACACGCTGGCCGCAGGCCGACTATGTCGAGGATCCGGACGCCACCGCGCCCTATGCCCGCCGCATCTTCGACCGCGGCACCTGGCGCCCCGACCAGCCGCTCAAGATCTTCATGATCGGTTCTGACTTCGAGGTCCGGGTGTGGGAGACGCTGCTCCGCCTGCCGCTCGGCCGTGCCACCACCTATTCCGACATCGCCGCCCACATCGGCAAGCCGGCCGCGGCCCGCGCGGTCGGCGCGGCGGTCGGGCGGAACCCGATCTCCTTCCTCGTCCCCTGCCACCGGGTGCTCGGCAAGGGCGGCAGCCTCTGCGGCTACCACTGGGGGCTCACCCGCAAGCGCGCCATCATCGGCTGGGAGGCCGGTGTCGTCGGCGCGCCCGAGGCCCCGTAGGGCGGCTAGACCGCCCTAGAACGGCGGCTTGGTGCCCGGGGGCAGCGCGACGGAGAAGCCCTCGTTGATGCCGGAGAACATCTCGTAGAAGCCGGCGAGCACCACCAGCTCGACGAAGCCCTTCATGCCGAAGCGCGCGATCGCCGCATCCTGCGCGGCCTGCGGCACGTCCTGCCAGGCGAGCGCGGCGGTCAGCACCGGCATCGCCGTCGCGTAGGGTTCGGGGAAGGGGCCGTCGCCGCCGGTCCGCACCTCCTCGATCACGTCCTCGGGCACGCCTGCGGCGCGCGCATGGGCGACGTGGTCGACCCACTCGAAGGCGGCGCCGCAGCGCCGCGCGACGTTGAGCACGACGAACTGGTAGACCTCCCGCGACAGCGCGCCCTGGAACTTGAGGAAATAGCCGAGCGCCTCGATCTTCTCGGCGAGCTCGGGGTGGTTCATCAGCGCCAGGTACGGGCCGGCAAGCGGCGCGCCGGCGGCGGTGCGCTTGGCCTGCATCCGGTCGAAGATCGCCTTCTCCTCGGGGGAGAGGCGGCTGGGGTCGAAGGGGAGGGGAGCCATGGCGGTTACTCGTGATAGGACCAGCGCCGCGCCTCTTCGGCGAAGTCGTAGACCGGGGTCGGCGCGGCCCGGTCGGTCTTGATGTCGAGGAGCGTGGGGCCTTCGATGGCGAGCGCCCGCTCCATCGCCGCGCCGATCTCGCTCGGGTCGCGCACGGTCTCGGCATTGAGGCCGAGGGCACGGGCGAAGCCGGCGAAGTCATGGTCGGGGATGGTCGTGAGCTCGGAGGGCACCGGGCCGAGTTGGTGCGCCCGCAGCCAGACATTGCCGAGCGCACCGTTGTTGAGCACCACGTAGAGGATCGGCAGCTTGTAGCGGGCCGCGACCGCGATCTCGATGCCGTGCATCTGCATGCAGCCGTCGCCGGTGACCAGCGCCACCCGGGTTCCCGGCCGGGCGCAGGCGCCGCCGCCCGCGGCCGGGATGCCCCAGCCCATCGGGCCGAGATTGGTCGCTGAGATGTAGGTGCGCGGCGCATAGGCGTCGAAGTAGTGGCCGGCGAAGGCGCGGTGCGCACCGCTGTCGACGAGGAGCGCCGCATCGCGCGGCAGGGCCTTCCGCAGTGCGCCGATCACCCGGGCCGGATGGATCGGCACGGCATCGCTCTCGAGGTTCTCGGTGTCGTAGAAGCGCGGGCCGCTCCGGATCGTCTCCATCCAGGCCTTGCGGTCGGCGACGCCCGCCTCGAGCGCGCCGGCATTGGGCGCCTCGGCGAGGAGGCCGAGGAAAGCGCCGGCATCGCCGACCACGCCGAGCCCGGTCCGCGTCTCGACCGCCAGCGCCTTGGCGGAGAGGTTGACGCTGATCATGCCGCGGCGGGGCGCGAGCCGGCTCGACCAGTGCATGGTGTCGCGCTCGTTGAGGCCGGAGCCGAGCACGATCAGGAGGTCGAGGTCGGGCGACAGGATCGCCGCCGTGGCATGGCGGCTGCCGGCATAGCCGAACACGCCGAGCGACAGCGGATGGTCCTCGGGGATCACGCCCTTGGCGCGGAGCGTGGTGGCGACGGGAATGGCGAAGCGCTCGGCGAGGGCGACCAGCGCGGCCGAGGAAGCGTCGTGCTCGACCCCGGCGCCGGCGAGGATGGCGATGCGGCGCGCCGGGCCATCGCCGCCATCGTCACCGCGCAGCACGGCAAGGGCACGCTCGGCCATCGCCGCGTCGATGCCGCGCGGATGGAGGAGGGCGGGGTCGATCGGGGTGTGGGCGACGTCGATGTCGCCGACGAGGATGTCGTGCGGCAGCGACAGGTGGACGGGTCCCGACGGCGGTCCGGCCATCTCCATCAGCGCCCGGCGAAAGAGGTGGTTGAGGTTCTCGATGCTGTCGACCGAGGTCGAGAAACGGGTCACCGGCGCGGCGAGCGCGGGGTCGTCGAAGGTCTCGTAGCTCGCATCCTGGAACAGGCCGAGGCCCTCGGCGGCAACCGCCACCTCGCCGCTCATCACCAGGACACGCGAGGAATCGGTGAGCGCGGTGGCCATGGCGGTGATCATGTTGCCGAGGCCCGGTCCGCCGATGCCGAGCGCGGCGCCGAAGCGCCCGCTCGCCCGGGCATAGCCGTCGGCCATGTAGGCGGCGCCGCCTTCCTGGGCGGCGACGATCGGGCAGAGTCCCGGAAAACGGCCGATCGCTGGCAGGAACGGGTCGACGAGGCCGCCGGGTACCAGGAACAGATGGTCGAGACCCTCGGCCTCGAGGCCGGCAAGCAGATAGTCGGTTCCCGCGGTCATGGTCGCCCCTCCCGTATTCTGTGGCGTCGATGGTGGCGCGAAAATCCTAACACACGGGTGCCGCAAGGGGTGGATCGGCTCCTGCGGAGCGCGGCCCGGCGTGCGCCCTGTCCGTCGCGCTCAGAACTTGAAGCCGGCGCGACGGCGCTTGACCAGGGTCATCACCACCAGGATCGCGGCGATGATCGAGCCGGCGAAGGCAATGCCGAGGGCGCCGAAGATCGTGCCGAGAAGCGAGGACATGAAGCCCGCGCCCACGGCGAGCACCGTCTCGGGGCCGCTCGCGCCCGGGGCATACTGGCCGGCGACGGTGTACTCGCCCGCGCCCGTCGCCTCGAAATCGAACAGCGAGGTGCCCTTGTGGCCGCCGAAGGTATAGTGGCCCGAGCCCGCCGGGGTGAGCGCCACCGTCTCGCCGCCCGGCCCGGTGACGGTCACCGTCAGGCCACCGAGGCCCGGGCTCGAATAGACCTTGCCGTCGATGATGCTCTCGGTCTCGTGGAAGACGGTGTACTTGCCGGCTTCGAAGGCGAGCGTCCGCTCGCCGGGCACCACGAAGCGCGTCAGCTCGTCCTGCATCTCCGACAGCTGGTTGACCAGGAAGATGCCCATGCCGGCCATGCCGGCGAAGAAGATCACCACCGCAACCAGGTAGCGGAGCCGGCTCGGCGCCGCCCCCGGAACTGCCGGCATGGCGTCGCTCATGCGGCGAGCTCCACCTTCTCGGCGACGGTGGTGTCGGCATTGAGCCGGTAGAGGATGGGGAGGCCCGTGGCGAGCTCGAGCTTCACCACTTCGTCCGGGGTGAGGCCGTCGAGCGCCATGATCAGCGCCCGGAGCGAGTTGCCGTGGGCGGCGACCAGCACGCCCTCGCCGCGCATCACATGCGGCTGGATGCGGTTGATGTAGTACGGCCATACCCGGGCGCCGGTGTCGCGGAGCGACTCGCCGCCGGGCGGGGCGATGGCGTAGGAGCGGCGCCAGACGTGGACCTGCTCCTCGCCCCACTTGGCGCGGGCGTCGTCCTTGTTGAGGCCGGAGAGGTCGCCATAGTCGCGCTCGTTGAGCGCCTCGTCGCGGGTGATCGGGATGCCGGTCTGCCCGCTCTCCTCGAGGATCAGGTCGCAGGTGCGCTGGGCGCGGGTGAGCGCCGAGGTGAACCCGGTACCGAATTTGAGGCCCCTGGCCTTGATCCGCTGGCCGGCGGCGCGGGCCTCGGCCACGCCCTGCTCGGTCAGGCCGACGTCACGCCAGCCGGTGAACAGGTTCTTGAGGTTCCACTCGCTCTGCCCGTGGCGGACGAGCACCAGGATGCGATCCATTCACGTGTTCCTTCACTGAAGTCCCAGCACGTCGGCCATCGAATAGAGGCCGGGTTTCCTGTCGCGGCCCCAGAGCGCCGCCTTCACCGCGCCGCGGGCGAACAGCACGCGGTCGGTGGCCTTGTGGGTGAACTCGATGAGCTCGCCTTCGCTGGCGAAGATCACGCTGTGCTCGCCGACCACCGAGCCGCCGCGCAGCGTCGCGAAGCCGATGTCGCCACGCTCGCGCGGACCGGTGTGGCCGTCGCGGACCC
>JAEVZM010000348.1 GCA_023392225.1 Pseudomonadota bacterium | reverse complement strand
GGATCGAGGAGAACACCGCGCTCCGCGCCCGGTCGGCAAGGCTGCGCTGGTCGAGCGACCAGGCGAACTCGGCCGAGACGTTGAACAGGAGCGCCAGGTCGCTCCGGCCGAGCCGGTCGCGATAGCGCATCGCGGCTCCGGCGTCGGGCGTCCACGGTCCCATGTCGGAGGCGTAGGTGCCGGTGAAGATCTCGCGGGCGAAGGCGGCGCCGGTGGCGGC
Source organism: Pseudomonadota bacterium (assembly GCA_023392225.1). Lineage (GTDB taxonomy): Bacteria > Pseudomonadota > Alphaproteobacteria > Rhizobiales > Kaistiaceae > Bauldia. The sequence continues at coordinate 3,419 of JAEVZM010000348.1, read as the reverse complement.
GGCGAGCGCCATGGTGCTCATCGGGTCCCACAGAACGTTGACGCCGAACGGCACCTTGATCTCCGGGCGGAGCGCGCCGATCACGCAGGCCATGGTCGCCGTCGAGGCGGTGTCGACCTTGAACTCGTAGGGCCGGTCGTTCTCGTTGCCGAACATGACCGCATCGAACCCGGCGGCTTGCAGGGCTTGCAGATCCCGACGGGCACCGTCGATGAGGCCGTCGAGTCCGGCCTCGGCATCGAAGAGCGGGGACCCGGGCAGGGCGCCCAGATGTACCATGGCGATGGCGACCTTGCCCTCGCCGAAGACCCGCTTGAAGTTCTTACTCATTCATTCCCCCTCTTGAAGGCGCGGCCACTGTGGCGGGGTGGGCCGGAGAGGACAAGGGGGGAGTGCGACGAACCCGCGGGCGACAGGCCGCCCGCGGGTGCGCGAGTTTGGAGAAAGGCCGGGATCTACTGGGTCTGCGGCCAGTCCGCCTCCGGGCAGAACTGGCGGATCGCGGTCTGGTCGTTGCTGTTCTTGGCGTCGTTGCACTGCGCCTCGTCGACCGTGTTGCCGCCCGAGGTGGCGCCGGTCGTCTCTGTCTGCGGCCAGTCCGACTGCGGACAGAACTGCTGGATGGCGGTCACGTCGCCGCTGCCCTTGGCATCGGCGCACTGCGCCTCGTTCACGGCATTGGCGCTCGAATCGTCGACCGTGGCCGCCGGTTCGACGGTCTGCGGCCAATCCGACTCGGGGCAGAACTGGCGGATGGCGGTCTGGTCGCCGCTACCCTTCGCGTCGTTGCACTGCGCCGCGTCGAGGGTCTGCGCGAAAGCGGGGACGGACGTCACGGCGCCGATGCTGACGAGAATCGCCGCCGATGCGGCAAGGGTGCGGATGATGGTCATGGCGGGTACCTCTTCCTTGGGCTTTGTTGGGTGGACGGGATCCTCTTCCCGAAGGCCCGAACGTCACCCGCAAGGGGGTGTTCCCGCGGCGCCCCTGCGAAACCTGCGGCCGAAAGAAAAGTTCGAGACCGCCGGAACCAAGCGACCAGTCGGCACGTTTCTCCTGCATACCGGGAGCGCCAGATTCCCCCCAGCCCGCGTTCCCGGTGGGCGTGCACTGAGGCCGTCTTCCCTGCTCACGCGGAGGACGGCCTTTCTCTTTGGCGCCCCGCCTCTCTTCCTTTCCCTGTCGGCCTATGGCGCGGCTTCCAGCCGTTTCCGCACCATGAACACCGCATCGGCGCCGTAGGGGGCGAGCTTCGCCCCCATGTCCTTGCCGCTCGCGACGAAGCCGAACCGGCTCCAGAACGGCGCGGTGCCGTAGACCGAGACCAGGGCGGCGGTCGCATAGCGCTCGGCCACCCTCAGAAGTGCCGAGACTCCGGCCGCCGCCGCGCCCGTCCCCCGCGCCTCCGGGGCGAGGGCGAAGTCATGAATGTAGAACTGCGTCGCATCGGCGGGCAGGGCGCCGAGGAGCGTGTCGAGCGCCGGCGGGGCAAAAGCCCGGATGGGATGGGATATCGCGTATCCGACGATGCCCTCCGGCCCGTCGAGCACCCAGCAGCCGTCCGGGAACAGCGCCAGCCGCTCGGCGAAGACGGCGCGGGATTCGGGCAGGCCGGGATGGATGCGGTCGCCCAGCGCCTCGACCGCGTCGAGGTCCGCCGTGCGCATGGCCCGCCAACGATTCATGCCGGATCGCCCACGGGCGGAAAAGGGACCGTTAACCACCCCGGCATCCCCGCAGTTCCCGTTGTCCACAGGCTGGTTGACTCGCGAACGAAGCGAGAACATAGTGCCTGAGAACGAACGGAGAACAGTGTCATGACCGCATATCTCAAGGACGTTGCCGCTCTTATCGTCGTTGTCGCCTTCGTCGCCTCGATCGGCGTGATGAGCGAGACCCTTCGCCTTCTCATGTAGTCCTCGATTTCCCGGCCGGGTCGATGTCGCACATGGACACGTCCCCGCCGCTTCGCGACACTTGGCGCAATCCAGAGGACAGCGCCATGAGTCGCATCGCCGACGCCGTCGGTTTCGTACACCTCCGGGTCCACTCGGCCTATTCGCTGCTCGAGGGGGCCCTCCAGATCAAGAAGCTCGCGAGCCTCGCCAAGGCCGACCGCATGCCGGCGCTGGGGCTCGCGGATTCGGGCAACCTGTTCGGGGCGCTCGAGTTCGCGCAGAAGATGGCCGACGACGGCATCCAGCCGATCATCGGTTGCCAGCTGCCGGTCGATTTCGGTGACAGCCCCGAGGCCGAGCGGCCGGGGGCGACGCGGCTCAGGCGCTTCACCGACGTGGTGCTGATCGCCGCCAGCGAAGCGGGCTACTGGAACCTTGTCCGGCTCGTCTCGTCGTCCTTCGTCGATGCCCCGCCGGGCGATCGGCCGCATGTCCCGGTGGCGCTGCTCGGCGAGCTGTCCGAGGGGCTGATCGCCCTCACCGGCGGGCCGGGCGGTCCCATCGACCGGGCCGTCGCCGACGGCCAGGTCGATCTCGCCGCGAGCCGCCTCGACCGGCTCGCGCCGATCTTCCCCGACCGGCTCTATGTCGAGCTCCAGCGCCACGGCACCCCCGCCGAGGAGGCGGTCGAGCCGCATCTTCTCGATCTCGCCTATGGCCGCGGCCTGCCGATCGTCGCCACCAACGAGGTGTTCTTCCCGGCGCGCGCCGACTACGAGGCCCACGATGCGCTGATCTGCATCGCCGAGGGCGCGGTGATCTCCGACGACAATCGCCGCCGCCTCACCCCGGAGCACTATTTCAAGACCCGCGCCGAGATGACGGAGCTGTTCGCCGACCTGCCGGAGGCGACGCAGAACACCGTCGAGATCGCCATGCGGGCGGCGTTCTGGCCGCGGGTGCGGAAGCCGATCCTGCCGCGCTTCGCCGGCGGCGACGCGGATCCCGAGACCGCCGAGAAGGCCGAGGCGGAGCTGCTGCGCCAGATGGCGATCGACGGACTCGAGCGGCGCCTCGCCGCCCACGGCCTCGCCCCCGGCCGGAGCCGGGAGGACTACGACAAGCGCCTCGATTTCGAGCTCAACGTCATCGCCCGGATGAAGTATCCCGGCTACTTCCTGATCGTTGCCGACTTCATCCAGTGGGCCAAGGCGCAAGGAATCCCGGTGGGGCCGGGCCGCGGCTCGGGCGCCGGCTCGGTGGTCGCCTGGGCGCTGACCATCACCGATCTCGACCCGCTCCGCTTCGACCTCCTGTTCGAGCGCTTTCTCAATCCCGATCGCGTGTCGATGCCGGACTTCGACATCGACTTCTGCCAGAACCGCCGCGACGAGGTGATCCGCTACGTCCAGGACAAGTACGGCGCCGACCGCGTCGCCCAGATCATCACCTTCGGCAGCCTCCAGGCCCGGGCCGTGCTGCGCGACGTGGGCCGCGTGCTGCAGATGCCCTACGGCCAGG
>JAEVZM010000312.1 GCA_023392225.1 Pseudomonadota bacterium | reverse complement strand
CCGCCTCGCCGGCCTTGTAGACCTGCCAGCCGATGAAGGCGACGAGGAGCCCGAGGACGATGAGGAGCAGCGGCCCGAAGGTCTTCCGCCGGACCCAGAGCTTGGCCATGGTGGTGGCGAAGCTCGGCTCCGGCGGGGTGTAGGCGAAGCGGCTCTCCTTGAGGGCCTTGATGCCCTCGTCGAGGATCCGGTCGGTGACCGCCAGCCCCTGGCTCTCGTAGACCTGTCGGAGGCGCGCCTTCAGCGCCTCGTCCCGCATGTCCTGGCCAAGCTCCTTCTCGACCAGCTTCTCCTCGTGACGGAGCGTATCGACCACGTCCATCGCGAGCATGAGGTCATCGAGCTTGGCCTCCGGCGCGCTCGGCGCCGGTGCGGACGCGGTGTCAGCCATCGACGACGAGCGCATTGCCTTCTGCCGCAAGCCGCGCCATGCGCTTCTTGCCGTCCTCGACCGCGTCGCGGATCTCTTCCGAGTTCTTGGTCGCGAGCGTCCGCATCTCGGCGATGATCTCGCCCGAGCGCTCCTGGAAGGTGACCACCGAGTCGACCAGCTTCTTGACCGCGTCGGCGCGGATGGTCGGGCCGTAGCCGGCCTTCAGCGCCTCCTCCTGGATCTTGCCGCCGATCTCGGACAGCACCTCGATCGACTGCGACACGCCCTCCTTCATGCGGTTGAGCGTCTCGGTCGATTCATGCAGGCCGAACATGCCGGTGAACGAGGCCTTGAGCGCGGTGAGCACCGATTCATTGGTCGTGAAGAACGACACCGCCTGCTGGTAGACGCGCTCCTTGGCGCTGGTGGTCTGGGTCAGCCGCGCCATGATCACCTCGGACGTGTTGTAGCCGATGGTGAGATTGTCGGCGAGGTCCTTGGCGACCTGGTAGCGGCCGTCCTCGGCCTGCATGGCGCGGAGCTTCTCGTCGCGGAACAGCTCGAGCCTGGCCCGCTCGGCCGGGTCCTCGCCGGCATAGTCCTTGACCGCGTCGCCGGCCTTGGCGAGCTCGGCCTTGGCCGCGTCAAGTCGCTTCTCGGCGACCTTCAGCACCTCGAGCGCGCTGACCTCGGCCTGCTTCAGCGCACCGCGAAAGTCCATGTAGGCTTCGAGGATGATGTGCTCGCGCTCGATGTTCTCGCGCGTGTCCTTGGCGACCGTGAGGTAGGTGTCGCGGATGCTGTCGAAGCGGGCCGCGATGTCGCCGCGCGAGATCTTCATCCAGGCGTTGGTGGCCCGTTCCCAGACGTCGATCTTACCGTCGGCGATCTGGTCGACCATCGCCTTGGCGTCGTCGCGGATCGAGTTGAACTGGTTGGTGATCTCCTGGTAGCGCTGGCCGACCGACATCTCCGAGATCTGCTCGCGCACCACCTCGTTGAAGGTCGACATCTGGCCCAGCGTGCGGGAGATGACCGCGATCTTGTCCGGCGAGAGGTCGGAGATCTTCTGGAGCAGCCCGGTGATCGGGTCGTCCTCGGGCTTGACGTCCTTGAGCAGCCCCAGGTCGCGCAGGCTGCCCATTGCCTTGTCGAGATACTGGAGCGGCGTCTTGACCACCGCGGTGTCGGTGGTGGCGGTGGTAGCGGCAGCGTCGGCCATGGCAATCCTCTCGGTTCTGTCCTGCCCGAGCCCCCTATATGGCACTCCCGGCCGGATTCAAAAATCCCTGTCTTGCTGATTGCCGGTTTCCCGCGTCGGCACTGTGACGGCGTTCACATCCGGTTCAGCCGCGTCATGCGAGGGACATCGTCGATCGCTAGGGGTGATCGCCAGAGGGGATGGCACCACAGGGATTCTCCCAAGACACGGGACACTGCCATGTCGATGATCTCCGACCCCGAATCCTGGCTGGGGCTCCGCCCGGCCCGCGCGCTCGACGGCGAGACCCCGCCGCCGGCGACACCCGCGACCCCGCGGACGCCGGCAGGGGCCGGCCTCGGCGGCCTGTTCCGCCGCATGCTCCGCATCTTCCGGCGGCGCTGACCCCCGGGACGCGCCGGAGCACCCCGCCGCTAGCGGTTGATGGTGGCGTAGGCGCGGGCGAAGCGGTCCATGTAGTCGCGGGTATAGGCGCCGTAGTCGAACTCGATCTTCGAATAGATCTCCGACACCATGCTCCACATCGCCTCGCGCAGAAGCGAAGCGCACTTCATCGCCCGGTAGCTCCGCCACAGCGCCTCGTCCGGCGCCCGGCCGTAGTAGGTGGCGAGCACCCAGCCCTCCTGCTCGGCATCGAGCTGGGCGTTGGAGGCGAGGTTGGCGAGGTCGAACAGCGGCGAGTTGTAGCCGGCATAGTCCCAGTCGATCAGCCACAGCCGCGTGCCGTCGTCGATGAAGTTCTGCGGCAGGAGGTCGTTGTGGCCGAGCACCATGTCGATCGGCCCGACGGCGAGCTCGAGGCTGGCGGCGACGTCGATCAGCTCGGAGAGGCGCGATGCGTAGCGGCTGCCCGCCGCCTCCAGCGTATGGGCGTAGCTGTGGATGACGTGGAACGGCCAGAAGGCCAGCACCGGGCCGTAGAGATGGCGCGGCAGCTCGCGATGGACGCGCTTGAGCAGCGGCAGGATGTGGGCGAGGCGGCCCGGCTCGCGGATGTCGGCGGCGATGCAGGTGCGGCCCTCGACGAACCGGATCACCATCACGCCAGGCTCGGTATGGACGACCTCGGGCGAGATGCCGGCGGCATGGGCGGCCTTGGCCGCGGCGCGCTCGTTGAAGCGCATGATCTGGTGGACCGGGATGTCCTCGCCGACCCGCACGACGTAGGCCGCTCCGGCGTCCTCGACCTTGAGGTTGATGTTGGTGATGCCGCCCGAGATCGGCGTCGGCGTCACCGGCCCGTGCCAGCAGCCGAGCCGCGTGACCCGCGCGATGGCGTCCTGCATCTGGTCGGTCATGGCGGGTCAGCCGGTCTTGGGGGGATCATGACGCGGCGGGCATGGCGCGCTCGACCAGCCGCACCCAGTAGGAGCAGCCGAAGGCGATCGCCTCGTCGTTGAAGTCGTAGGCGGGATTGTGGAGGCCGGCGCTGTCGCCATTGCCGAGGAAGACCATCGCGCCAGGGCGCTTCTCGAGCATGTAGGCGAAGTCCTCGCCGCCCATCAGCGGCGGCACGTCGATATCGACCCGGGCCGCGCCGACGATCTCGCCGGCGACCCCCGCCGCGAAGTCGACCTGGGCGGGGTGGTTGCGCGTCACCGGGTAGTTGCGCCGGTAGCGGAGGTCGATGGTGGTGCCGTGGGCGGCGGCGAGCCCGGCGACGATCTCGCCCATGCGGCGCTCGACGAGGTCGCGGATCTCCGGCTTGAGGGTCCGGGCCGTGCCGGCGATCTCGGCGGTCTCGGCGATGACGTTGGTGGCCTCGCCGGCGTGGAAGCGGGTGACCGAGACCACCGCCGAATCGATCGGGTTGACCGAGCGCGAGACGATCGACTGCAGCGCCTGGACCAGCGCGGTGCCGATGAGGATCGGGTCGATCGTGCCGTGCGGCCGCGCGGCGTGGCCACCGACGCCATGGACGGTGATCTGGAACTCGTCGGTCGCGGCCATGATCGGGCCGGGCCGCATGGCGAAGTCGCCGACCGGGATGCCCGGCATGTTGTGCATGCCGTAGACCTCGTCGATACCGAAGCGCTCCATGAGGCCGTCCTCGACCATGGCGAGCCCGCCGGCGCCGCCCTCCTCGGCCGGCTGGAAGATGACCACCGCGGTGCCATCGAAATTCCGGGTCTCGGCGAGGTAGCGCGCCGCGCCGAGCAGCATCGCGGTGTGGCCGTCATGGCCGCAGGCGTGCATCTTGCCCGGCACGGTCGAGGACCATTCCGCGCCGCTGGTCTCATGAATCGGCAGCGCGTCCATGTCGGCGCGGAGGCCGATCACCCGGCCACTGTCGTTGGTCGCGCCGCGGATGACGCCGACCACCCCGGTCCGCCCGAGGCCGGTCACCACCTCGTCGACGCCGAACTGGCCGAGCTTGTCGGCCACCGTCGCCGCCGTGCGATGCACCTCGTAGAGGATCTCCGGATGGCGATGGAGATCGTGGCGCCAGGCGGCGATATCGTCCTGGAACTCGGCGAGGCGATTGATGATCGGCATGGGCGGGTCCGCTGTCGGTCGTGCCGGCCGAGTATAGATCGGCCCCGGCGGGAAAGGCGAGAGAGCCCGATCCCGGGCTCCCCGGCCTCGTCTCAGGCGGCCTGCGACAGGCCACCCCGCTCCTCGATGAGGGCAATGACCTCGGCGAGGCCCTGGCCGGTCTTCATGTTGGTGAAGACGAAGGGCTTGGCACCGCGCATCTTCCGCGCGTCGCGATCCATCACCTCGAGCGAGGCGCCGACGATCGGCGCGACGTCGATCTTGTTGATGACGAGGAGGTCGGAGCGGGTGATGCCCGGGCCGCCCTTCCGCGGGATCTTGTCGCCGGCCGAGACGTCGATGACGTAGATGGTGAGGTCGGCGAGCTCGGGCGAGAAGGTGGCGGCGAGGTTGTCGCCGCCGGATTCGACCAACACCACGTCGAGGTCGGGGAATCTCTCGCGCAGCTCGGCGACCGCGGCGAGGTTGATCGAGGCGTCCTCGCGGATCGCGGTGTGCGGGCAGCCGCCGGTCTCGACGCCGAGGATGCGCTCCGGCGGCAGGGCGCCCGAGCGGGTGAGGAACTCGGCGTCCTCCTTGGTGTAGATGTCGTTGGTGATGGCGGCGATGTCGTAGCGGTCGCGGAGCGCCTTGCAGAGCCGGGCCTTCAGCGCCGTCTTGCCGGAGCCGACGGGTCCCCCGACCCCGATCCGGAGCGGGCCGTTCATCGAAGAGGTCATGAGCGGAAGAGCCTCGTGTACTGGGTTTCGTGTCTCATG
>JAEVZM010000220.1 GCA_023392225.1 Pseudomonadota bacterium | reverse complement strand
TCCTCGGACTCGGGTGGAGCTTCGTGTTCTTCATCGTCGCAGCGGTCGTCGCCGACTTTGTGCTTCGCCGCACGGTGATCGGCCGCAACATGTATGCGACCGGCGGCAACCCGGAGGTGGCCCGGCTCGTCGGCATCAATGTCGGGCTCTACAAGACCTGCGCCTTCGTGCTGATCGGCGTCCTCGCCGCCATTGCCGGCATGTTCGTCATGGCCGATCTCGCCAGCGGCACGACCTCGATCGGCAGCGGCTGGGAGCTGGCGGTGATCGCCGGTGTCGTGGTCGGCGGCGTCAGCCTGTTCGGCGGCGCCGGGACCATGGCCGGCGGCCTCTCGGGCATCCTCCTCCTGCAGATCGTGCAGAGCGGCCTCGTCGTCATCGGCGTCAACTCCAACTGGCAGCAGATCGCGGTGGGCGTGATCATGGTGCTCGCCGTCGGGCTCGACATCCTCAGACGCCGCTTCTTCATCGCCGGTGGCGGCCGCCAGGCCCCGGTCGAGACGAGTGTCGCAAGGACCAGCGTTGAACAGGCTTCGGTGCGCGGCGAGACACGCACCTGAGACGGAGTGCTTGTACCAACCGCCGGCATGGCGCCGGCGGAAGAAAGACTGAATGGAGGAAACAGCATGTCGAGCAAGTTGAAGTGGCTGGCGGTGGCGCTGATCGCCGGAATCGCCGGATCGTCGGCACCGAGCTTCGCGGCGGAGAAGGCGCTGCTCTGGGTGCAGCCGATGCGCGACCATCCGGTGCACAGGCTGATGCAGGCGGGCTTCCTCGCCAAGTGCGCGGAGCTTGGCTACGAGTGCGAGGTGGTCGGCAATCCCAGCGCCACCAACTATGACGTCGCCGCTTCGATACCGCTCGCCGAGGCCGCCCTTGCGCGGACCGATTTCGGCGCGATCGCGGTCTACGGGCCGGGCCCGGACATCTATCCCTTCATCACCAAGCTCGGGAACGAGGGCTTCCCGGTGGTCACCTGGCACGTCCTCCCCGAGGAGGGCTCCATCCCCGGCCTCAAGGCCGCGACCGGCGAGGACATCGCCGCCGCGGGCGCCAATGCGGCGAAGGTGATGGGCGACAAGCTCGGCGGCAAAGGCGTCATCGCGCTGACCCAGGGCAGCTACAACGACACCGAGAACGTGATGGCGGACTCCTTCCGCGCGCAGATGAAGGAGAGCTATCCCGACATCTCGATCCTCGACACCCAGCTCGAGGGTTTCGAGCCGTCGGCGGCAGAGGCCAAGGCCGTCGGCATCCTGCAGAGCAACCCGGATGTCGTCGCCGCCTTCTCGACCACCGGCAACGGCCTGCAGACCTGGTCCGGCGCCGCCCGCAAGGCCGATCGCGAGGTCGTCATCATCGGCATGGACTACATCCGCCAGAACCTCGACATCATCAAGTCGGGCGCTGCCTTCGGTCTCGTCGCGCAGCCGCTCTTCGAGGAAGGCGCGATGACCGCCGCGCTGGCGGCGGCGCTCGCCGAGGGCAAGGAGGTCGACTACCTCAACCCGCTGCCGGCGCCGGTCATCACCGCGAATGATCTCGGCCCCTACTACGAGATCCTCGACAGCGCCGGCCAGTAGCCGACGCTTCCTCCCGGGACCCGGGTCGCCGCCCTCTCGGCGGCCCGGGTCCTGACCATGGGAACCGGGACCGATGCCGAACGACGAAACGCCCTTCGTGATCGAAGCGACGGAGATCGTGAAGAGCTTCTCCGGCGTGCAGGCGCTGCGCGGCGTCGACTTCCGCGTCCGGCGTGGCGAGATCCACGCCCTTCTCGGCCAGAACGGCGCCGGCAAGTCGACGCTGGTCAAGATCCTCAACGGCGTCCATGCCGCTGGCAGCTACGAGGGCACGATCCGGGTCGACGGCCGGCCGGTGCGCTTCTCCTCGCCGGGCGAGGCCCAGGCGGAGGGTGTCGCCTACGTGCCGCAGGAGACGGAGGTCTTCGAGCAGCTCACCGTTGCCGAGAACGTCTTCGCCGGCCGCACCAATCTCGGCCACGGCATGCTGATCAGCCAGAAGGCGCTGCGCGCCCGCACCGCCGAGCTGTTCCGTGACTTCGGGCTCAATCTCGATCCCGGCGCGCTGGTCGCGACCCTGACCGCGGCCGAGCGCCATCTCGTCATGATCGTGCGGGCGCTGACCACCCGGCCGCTGGTGCTGATGCTCGACGAGCCAACCGCCTCGCTGTCCGGTTCCGAGGTGGCGCTGCTCTTCGCCCTGCTCGAGCGCCTCAAGGCTGCCGGCACCACGATGATCTTCATCACCCACCGCCTGCCGGAGGTGGTGGCGATCTGCGATCGCGCCACGGTTCTGCGCGACGGCCGGGTTGCGGCCGAGTTTGTCCGGGGCGATTTCGACGAGGAGCGGATCATCGCCGCGATGTCGGGCGAGCGGCTGAGCCGCCTCTACCCACACCACGATGCCCCGCCGGAGGATGCGCCGGTGGTGCTACGGGTCGATGGCCTCTCGATCGAGGCGCGCTATGGCTCGTACCGCGGCGTGCACGACGTCTCGTTCGCGCTCCGCGCCGGCGAGATCCTCGGCATCGCCGGCCTGCTCGGCTCGGGGCGGAGCGAGCTGCTCGGTGCGATCTACGGGCGCATTCCGCATCGCGGCAGCCTGTTCGTCGAGGGACGCGAGGTCACGATCCGCTCGACCCGCGATGCACGCGCCGCCGGCATCGCCATGCTGACCGAGGATCGGAAGGGCTCCGGTCTTCTGTTCAACCTGCCCGTCGGCGGCAATATCACGATCGGCAATCTCGGGCTGTTCGCCTCGCACGGCGTCATCAACCGCCGGAGCGAGGAGTCGGCGGCGCTTCGGGCGATGCGCGAGCTGAAGGTGCGGGCGCGCTCGTCGGCCGCGGCGGTGGCCCATCTCTCCGGCGGCAACCAGCAGAAGCTGCTCTTCGCCCGCGTGCTGATGAATGCCCCGAAGATCCTGCTCCTCGACGAGCCGACCAAGGGCGTCGACGTCGCCACCCGCCATGAGATCTACAAGCTCGTCGTCGAGCTGGCCGGGGCGGGTGTCGGCCTCGTCGTCGTCTCGTCCGAGCTCGAGGAGGTGGTCGGGCTGTGCGACCGTGTTCTCGTCTTCGATGATGGCCGCGTCGTCGAGGGCCTCGCCCGGGCCGAGGCGAGCGAGGAGCGCGTGCTTCGCCTCATCGCGGCGGCGCAGGCAGAGACCACGGCCCGTATCGTCGCCGGGCGGGCCGCGTCATGACTGACGGCCACGGCAGCCTTGTCGGCAAGGCCATCCTGGTCACGGGCGCCGCTACCGGGATCGGTCGCGCCAGCGCCGAGCAGCTTGCGGCGCGTGGTGCGCGGGTCTTCGGCGTCGGCCTCGATGCCGCCGACGGGGAGGCGCTGGCGCGCGTTGCCGGCGAGCACGGCTGGCAGCTCGTCTTCCGCGTTGCCGACCTCACCCGCGAGGTAGACGTTCGCGCCGCGGTGACCGCCATGCTCGCCGCCTTCGGGCGGATCGACGGCGTGGTCAACTGCGCCGGCGTCTACAGCGACGGCAAGCGGATCGAGGAGGTGAGCGACGAAGAGTGGGACCACACGCTCGCGGTCAATCTCACCGCCATCTTCCGGGTCTGCCGCGCGGTGCTTCCGGAGCTGCGCAAGGCCGGCGGCGGCAGCGTCGTCAACGTCGCCTCGGTCCACGCGCTCGCCACCATTCCGGGCGTGCCGGCCTATGCCGCCTCGAAGGGGGCGGTGCTCGCCCTCTCGCGTCAGCTTGCCCTCGACTATGCGGTGGACCTCATCCGGGTGAACGCGCTCATCGTCGGTTCGGTCGCCACCCGCATGACGCTCGCCGGGGTCGAGGCGGCCGGAGGGGCGGAGAACATCGGGTTGAGCTTCGATCGCCGGGCCATCGGGCGCATCGCCGAGCCGGCCGAGATCGCTCGCACCATCGCCTTCCTGCTTTCGGACGACTCGTCGTTCGTCACCGGCTCGGGCCTGGTCGTCGACGGAGGCATGACCACGCGCCTCTTCTGATGATCCCCCGGGCCGAATACGCCGCCGCGGACAGGACGCGGGACCACGGTGGCCAACGATGCCTGCGTCGAGAAGCTGAAGGAGGAAACAGCATGACCCGACTACCCCCCGGCCGCGCATTTGCCGGCCTGCTCCTCGCGCTGTTCGCGATGATCGCGTTCGGCCTTGCCCCGGCGAAGGCCCTGACCACCGACGACAACATCAGCCGCGGCAAGGTGATCATCGCCATCGACACCACGACCGCGCCCTACGGCATGGTCGACACCAGCATGGAGCCGACCGGCTTCGACATCGAGGTCGCCAATCTCGTCGGCAAGGCCCTTGGCGTGCCGGTGGAGTTCGTCACCGTCACCTCGCCAGGCCGCATTCCCTCGCTCCTCACCAATCGCGTCGACATGGTGATCTCGATCTTCTCGATCACTCCCGAGCGGGCGTTGCAGGTGGCGTTCAGCATTCCCTATGCCGGCCAGTCGTCGGTGGTGCTGGCTCCGAAGAGCCTCGCCATCAAAGGGCCGGAGGACCTCGTTGGCCTCAAGGTCGGGGTCACGCGCGGGACCGGCGAGGATGGCCTCCTCACCGCTCAGGCCGAGAAGTTCCCCGGCATCGAGATCCTGCGCTTCGACGACTACGCCTCGATCACCCAGGCGATGCTGTCCGGACAGATCGACGCCATGGGCGGCGGCGACTACGGCGACATGTACCTCCAGAAGAGCGTCAACGGGGAGGACTTCGAGATGAAGTACATCCTCAAGAGCTTCTATTTCGGCATCGGCGTCCGCAAGGACAGCCCCGAGCTGCTGCAGTGGCTCAACACGCTGGTCTTCTCGCTCAAGAACGACGGCACCCTTAACGACCTGTCGCTCAAATATCGGAACGCGCCGCTCCCCGAGCTGCCCGTATTCTGATCGCCTGACGCGGGCCCGACACCCCCGGGCCCGCCCTTTCTTCCGGGAGGACGGGCGTGGACTACGTCTTTCACTTCGGGCCGGTGCTCGACCGCTGGCCGCTGCTCCTCTGGGGGCTCTACCGGACGCTCGAGCTGTCGATCCTGTCGATGCTCTTCGGCCTGGTCATCGGCATCGTCGGCGCCGTCGCCAAGGTGTTCGGCCCCCGGCCGGTCAGGGCGGTCGCGAGCGCCTATGTCGAGATCATCCGCAACACGCCGCTGCTCATCCAGCTGTTCTTCATCTACTTCACCCTGCCGTTCATCGGCCTCCGGCTGTCGAGCAACGTCGCGGCGATCGTCGCGCTGTCGATCCATCTCGGCGCCTATGTCACCGAGATCATCCGGGCGGGCATCGAGTCGGTGCCCTCGGGACAGATCGAGGCGGGCAGGGCGCTGGCCCTTTCTAACCGCCAGATCATCCGCTTCGTCGTGTTGAAGCCGGCGATCCGCGCGGTCTATCCCGCCCTCGGCGCCCAGTTCATTCTCCAGCTGCTCGGCTCGAGCATCGTCTCGGCGATCGCCGCGGAGGAGCTGACGGCGGTCGCCAACAACCTCGCCATGCAGACCTTCCGCAACTTCGAGATCTATATCGTCGTCGCGGTCATGTACTTCGTCGCCGTCCAGGCCTTCAGCGCGCTGTTCCGCTGGAGCGGGCGGAAGCTGTTCCGCTGGAAGGTGTAGGCGCGATGGTCCGCGACTTCACCTTCAACGAGGCGTACTTCCTAATCCTCTCGGCGCGCTGGACGATCCTGCTCGCGCTGGTCGCCTGCATCGGCGGCGGCGCGGTGGGCCTGGTCCTCGCCGGCATGCGGGTCAGCCCGTCGAAGCTGCTGCGCCGCGCGGCAATGGCCTATACCCGCTTCATCGAGGGCACGCCGCTGCTCATCCAGCTGTTCATGGTCTACTACGGCACGGCCTTCATCGGCCTCAGCCCCGACCCGTGGACGGCTGCCGCCTTCACCTTCGTCTTCAACTCGGCGGCGTTCTTCGGCGAGATCTTCTATGGCGCGATCATCGCCATTCCGGTCGGGCAGTGGGAGGTGTCGAAGGCGCTCGGCCTCCGCTTCGTGCCGACGCTCCGGCTCGTCATCCTGCCCCAGGCCTTCCGGCTGATGCTGCCACCGACGGTCGGCCTGATGGTGCAGATCATCAAGGGCACGTCGGTCGCCTCGCTGATCGGCTTCACCGAGCTCGCCCGCACCGCGACGCTGATCAACACCGTCACCTTCGAGCCGGCGCTGGTCTTCGGGCTCGTCGCGGCGATCTACTTCGCCCTGTGCTGGCCGCTGTCGCTGCTTGGGGCCGCGCTCGAGCGGCGCCTCAAGGTGCAGCAGCGGCGGAGCGGGCCGCTCGGCAAGGGCGCGCCGGCCCGCCCGGTCGCAGCGGTGGCGGGGCCGGACTGAGCCTGCCCCCTATCCGGCGAACGGCACCAGCGGCAGGCCCTTCACCCCGAGGCCGTGGATCGCGAACAATCCGCCCGGCTTGGTCTGCCCGGCGAGTGCGGCCGCGTCGCGGCGGAGCGTCGCCGAGGTGACGTAGAGCACGTCGAGGTCCGGGCCGCCGAACTCGCAGCAGGTCGGCAGGTCGAACGGCAGGTCGATGTCGGCGACCCGCCTGCCGTCGGGATCGTAGGCGAGCACCTTGCCCTTGAACGGCACCGTCAGCCAGTAGGTCCCGTCGGCATCGACGGTCGCGCCGTCGACGATGTAGCCG
>JAEVZM010000218.1 GCA_023392225.1 Pseudomonadota bacterium | reverse complement strand
GACGGCGGCGAGGACGCGGTCGAGTTCGGCGGAGGAGGCCTCGCGGGGGGCGCCGCAGCGCTCGCAAAGAAGGAACAGCGTGGTCTCGCCGGCGCAGTCCGCCCCGCGGTCGCAGGCGACGTAGGCGTTCCGCGATTCGATGCGGTGGGCGAAGCGGTGCTCGACCAGGAAATCGAGGGCGCGGTAGACCGTGACCGGCGCCGGGCGGCGGCCGCCCTCGGCGGCGAGCCGGTCGATCACGTCATAGGCCGAGGCCGGCACGTGGCTCTCGAGGAGCGCCGCGAGCACGGCGCGGCGCTGCTCGGTGAGCCGCAGGCCCTCCCGAGCCGAGATCGCCTCGGCATGGCGAAGCGCATCCGCGGCGCAGCGGCCGTGGTCGTGATGCGTCGTCTCGAGGATCGGGCTGACCGTCGCCATCCTTGGTCTCTCCTTGCGCCACCTTCTAGCACCGCCCCGCGGCAAGATCACGACGTGCCAATGATGGTGCGATGCAATATATAGGCGGCGTAGCGGCGACCGACATCAGTTGGAGGAGAAGACCATGCTCAAGGGCAAGACTGCGCTCGTCACCGGCTCGACCAGCGGCATCGGCCTCGGCATCGCGACGGCGATGGCGGCCGAGGGCGCCAACATCGTCCTCAACGGCTTCGGCGACGCCGATGCGATCGAGACGACGCGGGCCGGGCTCGCAGCGGCCCACGGCGTCGACGTGCGCTATTCCGCCGCCGACATGACCAAGCCGGACGAGATCGCCGCCATGGTCGCCGACGCGGAGAAGGAATTCGGCGCGGTCGACATCCTCGTCAACAATGCCGGCATCCAGTTCGTCGCCCCGATCGACGAGTTCCCGCCGGCGAAGTGGGACCAGATCATCGCCATCAACCTCTCCTCGGCGTTCCATACGATCCACGCCGCCCTGCCGAAGATGAAGGCGAAGGGCTGGGGCCGGATCATCAATACCGCCTCGGCGCATGCGCTGGTCGCCTCGCCCTACAAGGTCGCCTATGTCGCGGCCAAGCACGGCATCGCCGGCATCACCAAGACGGTGGCGCTCGAGACGGCGACGCAGGGCATCACGGTCAACGCCATCTGCCCGGGCTATGTCTGGACGCCGCTGGTCGAGAAGCAGATCCCGGATACGGCGCGGGCCCGCGGCATCAGCGAGGAGGCGGTGAAGCGCGACGTCATCCTCGCCGCCCAGCCGACCAAGGAGTTCATCACCGTCGAGGAGGTGGCGGCGCTCGCCGTGTTCCTCTGCGGCGACGCGGCCAAGGCGATCACCGGCGCGATGCTGCCGATCGACGGCGGCTGGACCGCGGCGTGACGTCCGCGGGCGCTTGACCCCGGCCCCGCAAGCGGGCAAGAGCAGCCCTCCACGAAAAGCCACATCGTAAGAAGAAGAGGTCGGAGATGGCCGAAGCAACGGGCGCGGGCGTCGGCATCGCGCGGGACCAGCTCAAATCCGTCATCGAGCGCATCGAGCGGCTCGAGGAGGAGAAGCAGGCGATCGCCGACGACATCAAGGAAGTCTACGCCGAGGCCAAGGGCAACGGCTTCGACACCAAGATCATCCGCCAGGTGATCCGGATCCGGAAGCAGGACACCGCCGAGCGGCAGGAGCAGGAAGCGCTGCTCGACGTCTATCTCGCCGCGCTCGGCATGGCGCTGGCGAGCGACCAGAGCGAAGAGTAGCGCGCTACGCATCGCCCCCCGCCGGACCCGGCGGGGGACTACCCCTCGAGCGCCGCCACCCGCGCCACCAGCTCGCACTGGCGGTGGACGCCGAGCCGGGCGAAGGCCCGCTTCAGCACGATCCGCGCGGTCCCCTCGGTGATGCCGAGCTCGGCCGCGGCTTCCTTGACGCTCCGGCCCGCCGCGAGCAGGGACGCCAGCCGCGACTCGCCGAGGGTCAGGCCCAGCATGTCGCGAATGAACACCGGATCGACCGCCTGGCCGTCGCGGACCCGCTGGCCGACGACGAGAACGTGGCGGTCGGGCTTGGGGATGCCGAGGCTGCGGGCCGAATCGCCGACCAGCGGCACGGTCCACAGCGCCACCTTGCTGCCGTTGCCGTCGCTGACCGTCGCCGGCCGCGGCAAGGCCTCCGGAGCCGCATGGGCGGCGTGGATCGCACTGGTGAAGCCGGCGGAATCCTCGGCGCGGCGCGGGCGGAGCTTGTCGTCGTCCTGCGTGAAATAGCGATCGACCAGCGGGCCGGCGGAGCGGTTCACCACCACCGGCCGATGCTCGTGGTCGAGGACGAAGGCCGGACGGTCGAGGGCGTCGAAGGCCTTGGCGATGGTGCCATGGGCGGCACTGCCGTCGCCAAGCCGGGCCGAGATGCGGAGCGACTGCTCGACGTGCCGGGAGAGACTGAGGAGATCGTCCATCTCCTCTTGCGTGAAGGAGCCTCCGGCCGGGGCGCGCTGGACGATCAGCCCGGTCGGCGAGCCGAAATCCGAGTGGATCACGGCCGCCATCTGCCACTTCAAGCCGAAGCGCGGCAGGAACTCGGCATAGAAGGGATCGTATTCGATCCGGCGGGCATCGAGCACGTCCTGGTCGCGATAGACGTCGCCTGCCCGGAACTCGAAGGTGCCCGGCGGCTCGAGCCAGGGATTGCGCTTCGCCCAGCCTTCGTCGCGATAGGCCCGGACGGCCTCGCCGAGCTGGGTGGAATGCAGCGGCACCGACCAGACACCGTCGGCGCAGGCATAGACAAGCGCACCCTTGGCGCCGAACAGCCTGGCGACCGCGTCGAGCGCTGCCGGCCATCGGTCCGGACTGAGGGTGGCCTCGTAGACGAGGTAGGCAACGTCACCGAATCGCAAGGAGGGAACTGCTTCACGCCTGTGTCGCGACGAACGGGGTCCGCCACGAATTGAACACGGGAACCCCGTCCTTTGCAACGCCACCGAGGTGGGCTTCCCGGTGGGGACGCGCCCATCCTGACATCGCCGGGCGGCGATGTCGCGTTCCCATACGGGATATCAGGCGCCTGGAGGAGACGGGCCGAGGACGATCGCCGCGTGCGGCCGGGTCCGGCCGTCGCCGCACGCCTCAGCGCGCGGCGATGATCTCGTAGGTGGTGAGATCGACCACCGCCGGCGGCTGCGTCGAGGAGCCGGCGAAATGGTCGGTGCGCATGCCGCGATAGACCACCTGGTCGAAGCGGGCGGCGAACGTCACCTGCGGCTTGTCGATCAGGTCGGGCATGTCGGCGAAGTCGGGCATGGTGAACAGCGCATAGCGCTTGTCCCGCGTCGACTGGCCGGCGATCCAGATGCGCAGGCCCTGGGTGTCGAGCTTGGTGAGCGTGAGGTCCGCCGGCGGAAGACGGCCATAGACCTCGTTGGCGCTCATCTCGCGCGGCGGCGGGGCCGACACCGGCTCGACGACGGCCGCGGTGGTGTCGCGGAGCGGGTTGATCTGCGGGTCGGGGACGCCCGGTCCGTCGGCGACGACGTCGGTGGACGACGGCGCGGGCTCAGACTCGGGGGCGACGGCGGCCGTGGCCGAGGCATAAGCCATGACCGGCGGGCTGGCGGCACCACCGGTGTCGCGGAACACCGCCGCGGTGATGGCATCGGCGCGGAGCGTCCGGCTGAGGTCGACGCCGATGTCGACGGTCGAGACGATCGCGGTCGGCTGAATCGGGATCGAGGTCGCGGCGACGTCGGGCCGGACCGTGGTGTCGCGGGCGGCCATGGCGTCGGCCAGATCGACCGGAACCGCAGGCGCCGTGATCGCCTCGTCGAAATCGATCTCGGCGGCGATCGCATCATAGTCGTCATCGAAGGCGGCGAACCGGTCGTTGGGGCCGATCACCCGGTCGACCCGCGGCGGATAGCTGAGCAGCGGCGCGCCGGTGGGGCGGAGGCCAGGCTCGCCCTCGGCGATGGCGATCGCCACGGCAACCTCGTCGGTCCCGCCGGTGCCGGCCTCGCCGCCATCGCGCGGCGCGATCCGCGGCAGCGGCATGTCGGCAGCCGCGATCTCGAAGCTGTCCTCGTCGTCGCCCGAGCCCGCATCGGCCACGGCGACCGCGAAATCATCGCCGCTGGAGTTGCCGGTCGCCCAGGAAACCAGAACGCCGCGGGCCTGACGGGCCTTGTAGGCGGCCAGCGCCTGGGAATAGCCGGGCAGCGGCTTGCCGTCGGACGGAACGTGCAGCGTGCCGCCCTTGGGGAAGACGGCGACGAGCTGGCTGCGGTTCATCCGCGGCCAGTGGCGCACCGAACCGGTATCCATGTGGACGAAGGGCGAGCCGGACGACGGATAGAAGCCGACGCCGCCGGCCTGCGCCTGGAGGCCCAGGGCCCGCAGCTTGGCGAGCGGCACGCCGGGAATGAAGAAATCCATCGCCTGCCCCTTGGTGTGCAGGCTGTTCTGCGCCACGCCCGAGGAGCGGCGGCGCAGCATGGCATTGGTCTCGGGAGCCCGATAGCCGCAGACCACCGTGATCGGCCGCGTGGCGCCCGACTTGCGATAGACCTCCCACAAGATGTCGAACAGCTTGGGGTCCATCTTGGTGACTTTGTTCTCCCGCCAGTCGCGGAGGAACTTGTTGAGCTGGGCGAGGCCAGACTGATCGAAGCGCCCGTCGCGCTTGTAGACGATCGTCGCGGATTCCCGCGTGTGGGCGTTGTAGAGCTTGAGCGACCGGGTCTCGGCGCTGGCACCGAAGCCGAACGTCGATGCCGCCACAAACAGTGCGACCGCGGTCACGACTCGTTTCAGCAAGCTGATCGCCCCTCGCCCTCGAACACCACACTGGTGGTCTGAACCGTCACCGTCGTCCCCGTCTTTCCGTATCCGACCGGACCGCGACTCTTGCCGCCACTGTCGGGCGCCAAGATTAACGACCCATTACCAGAAGGAAGCTGAGGTTCCCACCCCGTCCTCGACGTACCCTGGACTAGGGCTGAATCGTGGCATTTAAGCGGCGCCTTGGCAACCGGCTCCTTGGCAGAATTCTGCGAAATCAGGAGAGGCCAAGCGCCGCGGCGAGCCGCTTGTCGTGACCGTAGATGTCGTCCCTTACCTGAAGCTTGCCGCCGGCGTCGACGAAGGCGGTGAAGTAGGTGATGTGCACCGGGATGTGCTCGTCGAGATTGACCCAGCTCTCCTTGCCGCCGACGCGCTTGCGAATCGCGGCGCCGCTGATCTGGTCGCTATTGGCGAGCAGCGCATCGGCGAAATCCCAGGGGTTCATCACCCGCACGCAACCATGGCTGTAGGCCCGGACGTCGCGCTGGAACAGGCTCTTGGACGGCGTATCGTGGAGATACACGTTGTGCTTGTTGGGAAAGAGGAACTTGACCTCGCCCAGCGCATTGGCGGACCCCGGCGGCTGGCGGACCTGGATCTTGCGGGCATCGACCTTGCGCCAGTTGATGCTGCGCGGGTCGACCGCGCGGACCTTGCCGCCGACATTGGCGTAGACCTGGTAGCCGCGCAGGCCGCTGCCGCTGCGAATCTTCGGCAGCATCTCGTTGCGCACGATCGAGGCCGGGACGTTCCAGTAGGGATTGACCACCACGTGCTGGATCTCGTCGGAGAAGACCGGCGTCTGCGAGCCGACCTTGCCGACCACGACCCGGGTCGTGTAGGCGACATCCTGGCCGTTGTACACGTATAGGGTGTATTCCGGGATGTTCACCCGCACGCTGAAATCGCCGAGATAGCGCGGCATCCAGCGCCAGCGCTCCATGTTGACGAGGACGGTGGTCACCGGATCGGCCTGGCGCCGGTTCAGCGCCGCCACCGTGTTGCGGCCGACGATTCCATCCTGGCGGAGGCCCGCAGCGCCCTGGAAGCTCTCGACCGCCGCAACCACCAGCTCGTCATAGAGATCGGCATCGCCGTCCGCCGCGGCGAGCTGCAGGCGCGCGCGCAGCACCGGAACGCGCGGGTCGCTCATCCCCGGCTTGAGCAGGGCGCCTTCCGGCACCACCGGCAGGCTGTCGGCCGACGCTTCCGCCGCCCGGAGCCGGGCAAGCTCGGCCCGGAGGGCGGCGAACTCGGGCTGCGACGGGTTGTAGGCGGCCAGCGTCGCAGCGGGATCGTCGGAGGCAGAGACCAGCGCCAGCACGTCGCCGACGTCGAGCGCCTTCACCTCGTAGTCGAGATTGGTGCTGACCTTGGTCGGCGTGACGCGGCCGGCATAGGCATGGCGGGCATAGCGGGCGACGGACTGGCTGAGGAGGACGTCGTAATGGGCGATCCGCTCGGGGGTCGACTGGAAGTCCTGGCCGAGCTCCTGCCAGGGCAGCGGATAGTCGGCAGGGTCGAGACCGTCCTCGGCGGCGCGGGCGAGGCGCTCCATCACCGCCCGGGCGGCCGGAGTGTAGGTGCCGTCGACGATCCAAGCCGGCCGGTCGTCGCGTCCGGCATAGAAAGCGATGATCTCCTTGGCATCCTGCTTGTCGAGGACGTCGTTAGCGACGCCATCGGCAAGCACCTCCGCCATCGCCGCGGCGACCGGGTCGGCCATGGCGACGTAGCCGGCATAGTCGGGGGAGACCGGACCTGGGGTGATCGCGATCGTGTCGCGGGCGGCGGCGAGGGCGCTGCCGGCCAGCGCCGTCGAGAGAAATGCCCCGAGAAGGAGTCGCATGCCGCCAGTCATCATCTCACCCCGTCATCATCGATCCGCGCGAAGCAGCAGCCGCCCGGGCAGGAGAGACCAGCCACCAGAAGAATTGCAACCGGCAAAACAACGTCCCGCAGGCCATCGGGTTCAAAATGCGGTGAACCTCACGCCGCGGCTATATCGTCGGTCACATCGGCCTCGAGCCCGAGCTCCTTGAGCTTGCGATAGAGCGTGGAGCGGCCGATGCCGAGCTTGCGGGCGACCAGCGCGATGCGGCCCTGGTAGCGGGCCAGCGCCAGCCGGATGAGCCGCGCCTCAACGTCGGCGAGCGGCCGGATGTCGCCGGCGGAATCGAAGGCGAAGGCATCGTCCTCGCCCGCCGCGCGGCCACCATCGAGCGCCATCGGTCCGGCGGCGAGCGCCGGCCCCGGGGTGCCGGCGAGCGGCGGCGCGCCGGATTCGACATGGGACGCGACCTGGGGGAACTCGTCCGGCGTGAGCCAGGCCGCATCGGCCAGCACCACGGCGCGGAACACGGCGTTCTCGAGCTGGCGGACATTGCCCGGCCAGTCGTAGCGCTGCAGCAGGTCGAGCGCATCGGCCGAGACGCCGCGGATGAAGGCCTTGCCCTCCTCGGCGGCGAAGCGGGCGGCGAAATGGCGGACCAGCTCGGCGATGTCCTCGCGCCGCTCGCGCAGCGGCGGCACCCGGATCGGGAAGACGTTGAGCCGGTAGTAGAGATCCTCGCGGAAG
>JAEVZM010000152.1 GCA_023392225.1 Pseudomonadota bacterium | reverse complement strand
CGTGCCCTACCAGTCGCCGGCGGTGGAGCAGCTCAAGCTGAAGGTGATCGGGCTCAGCGACGAGGAGCTCGAGAAGGTGTTCTGGCGGAACGCCGCGCGCATCTGGCGCATCGACCGCACGCAGTAGACATGACGGAGGCTGGAATGATGGACAACCGGGTCGAGACCGGGGTGCTGGAACGCCTCTTCGGGGTGCGGAAGCCGATCGTCGGCATGATTCACGTGCAGCCGCTGCCCGGCTCGCCGCGTGGGCGGGGCTGCGACCTCGAGGCCGTCTATGCGCATGCGCTCGACGAGGCCAAGCGGCTCGAGGATGGCGGCGTCGACGGGCTGCTGCTCGAGAATGCCGGCGACATCCCGTTCCTCAAGCCGGGCGACATCGGCTTCGAGACCGTGGCGGCGATGACCGTCATCGGCGATCGCATCCGCCAGGCGACGCGGCTGCCCTTCGGCTTCAACATCGTCGCCAATGCGGCCAAGGCTTCGCTCGCCTGCGCCCGGATGAGCGGCGGCAGCTTCGTGCGCGTCAACCAGTGGGCCAACGCCTATATCGCCAACGAGGGGCTGGTCGAGGGCGCGGCCGCCCAGGCGCTACGCTACCGCTCGCTGCTCGACGGCGAGGACATCGCGGTGCTCGCCGACGTCCACGTCAAGCACGGCAGCCACGCCATCGTCGCCGACCGCGAGGTGGCCGAGCAGGCCCGCGACGTCGAGTTCTTCGACGCCGATATCCTGATCGCCACCGGCACCCGCACCGGCCACGCCACCGAGCGCGGCGAGGTCGATGCGATCCGCGCCGGGTCCGAGCTGCCGATCCTGGTCGGCAGCGGGCTCCGTCCCGACAACGCCGCGGAGCTGATGAAGAGCGCCGACGGAGCGATCGTCGGCGTCTCGCTCAAGGACAATGGCCGGATGTCGGGATCGGTGGAAGTGCCGAAGGTGCGCGCGCTGATGGAGGTCGTCCGGTCGGTGCGCTGATCGCAGCGGCATCCGGCGCCAACGGCGGCCGCCGGAAGGCCGGCGGTCCATGCTGAAACGAGGCTGCCCCACGTCGGCCGGTCGGCTATAAGCTCCTCCCAAATCGAGGGCGGCGGTGACTCGCACCGGCGGGGGACGTTCCCGTCCGGCCGGGTCGTCGCCGGCCGGTGTGTCGCAGGGGACGTTCGACGTGGCGAAGGTGCTGGTTCTCGGGGCAGGGGGAATGCTCGGCCACACGCTGCTGCGTTTCCTCGCCGAATCCCCGGGCGTCGTGGCGGTCGGCTCGGTTCGGTCCGCCGCCGTGCCGGAAGGCATGCCGCCCGAGATCGCCCGACGGGTCGAGACCGGCGTCGATGCGACCGACGAGGCAGCGCTCCGCGCGCTCCTCGCCACCACGCGGCCGGATGCCGTGGTCAACTGCGTTGGTCTCATCAAGCAGCGCCCGGACGGCCAGGATCCGGAGCGGACGATCATCGTCAACGCCCTGGTGCCGCATCTGGTGGCGCGGCTCTCGGCCGAGGCCGGCGCGCGGCTCATCCACCTCAGCACCGATTGCGTGTTCAGCGGCGCTGCCGGCAACTACACCGAGGACAGCGTCCCGGATGCCGTCGACTTCTACGGGCGCAGCAAGCTCCTGGGCGAGGTCGTCGATGGCGACGCGGTGACGCTCCGCACGTCGATCATCGGGCCGGAGATCGGCTCCGGCCTCGGTCTCCTCGCCTGGTTCCTCGGCCAGACCGGGCCGGTGCCCGGCTATCGTCGCGCCATCTTCTCCGGGTTGCCGACGGTCGAGCTCGCACGCGTGATCCGCGACCATGTCTTGCCTTTTCCCGAGCTTCACGGGCTCTACCACGTCTCGGCGCAGCCGATCTCCAAGCTCGACCTCCTCGGGCTGGTCAAGACGGCCTATGACGCGCCGGCGGAGCCGGTGCCCGACGACAGGGTCACCATTGACCGGTCGCTGGACTCGAGCCGCTTCCGCGCTGCGACGGGGTACGATCCGCCGGAATGGCCGGCGCTGGTTGCCGCCATGAAGGCCTTCGGGTAGGGGTCGGAAGCCTTGGACAGGGGAATGGTGTGACAGCGGAAGCCATGCAGGGACTCGCGGGGACCACGCTGCTGGTCACCGGTGGGACGGGATCGTTCGGACATGCGCTGATCGAGCGGGTTCTCCGCTCCGACATCGGCGAGATCAGGGTGTTCAGCCGCGACGAGGAGAAGCAGGATCGCATGCGGCGTGCGCTCGGCGACCGGCGGCTCCGCTTCTATGTCGGCGACGTCCGCGACCCCGGCGCGGTGGCCGACGCCATGCGCGGCGTCGACCATGTCTTTCACGCCGCGGCGCTGAAGCAGGTCCCGTCCTGCGAGTTCTATCCGATGGAGGCGATCAAGACGAACGTGCTCGGCGCGGAGAACGTGCTGCGGAGCGCCGTCGACGAGCGGGTGCAGGCCTGCGTGGTGCTGAGCACCGACAAGGCCGTCTATCCGATCAACGCCATGGGGATGAGCAAGGCGCTGATGGAGAAGCTGATGGTCGCCAAGTCGCGCCTGACGGAGCCGGGTGGCACCGTGCTGTGCGCGACCCGCTACGGCAACGTCATGGGGTCGCGCGGCTCGGTGATCCCCTACTTCATCGACCAACTGCGCCAGGGCAAGCCGCTGACGGTGACCGACCCGGCGATGACGCGCTTCCTGCTCTCGCTGCCGGATTCGGTTGACCTGGTGCTCACCGCGTTCACGCGGGCGCGCTCCGGCGACATCTTCATCCGCAAGGCGCCGGCCTGCACCATCGGCGACCTCGCCGAGGCGCTGAAGCGCGCCTACGGATCGACCGTCCCGACCCAGATCATTGGCACCCGGCATGGCGAGAAGCTCTACGAGACGCTGGTCTCGCGCGAGGAGATGGCGATCGCCGAGGACCTCGGCGACTACTACCGGATCCCCGCCGACACGCGCGACCTCAACTATGGCCTCTACTTCGACGAGGGCTCGCAGGCGTTCACCGAGGCGCGGGAATACACATCGCACAGCACCGAACGGCTCGACGTCGACGGCGTGCGGGGGCTGCTCGCAGCGAAGCTGGGCATCGGCGGCTAGGTCGCCGCGCTCGGGCCCGCCCGCCGCGCGTCTTCGGCGCGACGCCGGTCATCGGTGATGGCGTAGAGCACTGTCTCGCCCTCGCTGATCGTGTAGTTCTCCAGATAGAACCTGTATCCGGGCTCGAGCGACTTGATGAGGATTGGAATCCGGAAATAGTCCTCGGGCGCATGGTAGAGCGAGATGGCGAGCTTCGGGCTGAAGCGCCGGATCGTCTCGGCAGCGCCGTCGAGCGCGTCGAGTTCGCTGCCCTCGATATCCATCTTGATGAAGTCGACCCGGACGATCGCGCCGGTGGTCACCAGCTCGTCGAGGCTGCGGGTTGATGAGCCGGGCGCAACCCTGAAGCCCGGGTCGATCTTCTCGCCGGTCGCTTCCGGGCCGCTGACGCCCTCCCGGCCGAGCGCGGAGCCATGGACGGTCACGTTCCGCAGGTCGGGATTCTGCTCGAGATTGGCCTTGAGGATCCGGCGGTGCATCGGGTTGGGCTCGAAGGTGTGGACGTGCCCCTCCGCGCCCACCGCCACGGCGAAGCCGATGGCAGTATCGCCGAGGCAGGCCCCCGCATCGACGACATGGTCGCCTGGAGCCGGCTCGATGCGGACCGCATCGCGCTCGAGGTAATATTGCCGGAGGAAGAAGGTGTAGAACATGTTCGCCCGGGCGCAATCGAGCGTCAGGTGGTGGCCGTCCTGATCGAGATGGAAGCGCTCGATGCTTGCACCGCCCGCAACCTCGCTCCACGGCGATGGCTCCGCGGTCAGCCGGGCCGCGTCGGCGCTCGCCTTGTGGAAGGCTGCTCGGTTGCTCGGCAGCACGACCTTGTCATGGCCCACCATGCGGAACAGGAGGAGGGACAAGAACAGGATGCGTGAATACTCGTCCTCGAGATGGTCATAGGCCGCGAAGAGCGTGTCCTCATTGGTGGCGACGAATTCCGCGAAGCGCCGCTGCAGGTCGATCGCCGCGCCGGGCGCGAGACGCGCGCTCCAGGCCGGGTAGCCCATTTCGAGATTGTCGGTGCGGTCCGCCCGCCAGGCGGCCGCGGCGAGGCTCTGGTAGAGATAGATGCGGAGCGCCAGCGGCGTTCGTGGCAGCGGCAGCGGTTCAAACACGTGTTCAGGGACGGTCATTCTCGGCTCCTGTCGTGCCGGTGCTTCGATGCGCGCCGCAAGGCCGGCCGCCACGCGATCAAGGTCAGTCGCCGGATGGAACGGCGCCGGAATGGCCTCCCCGGCCGGTACGGGGCGGGGCGGGGCCTTCGCTGCCTCGAGGATGCGCCGCGCCAGCTCGGCAGCTTCCGCCGGCCAGTCCATGGCGCCGATGACGGCAAGCCCGAACGCGGACATCTCGCGCTGAAGCCGGCCGACCTGTCCGGTCCATGGCGGGGCGAGGCCGATGGTCGCCGTGGACAGCCATCTCGACCACGCCGCGCCGTCGCGACGCCCCGTGGCGTCGATCAGCCTGCCGTCGGGAAGCTGGATCGCCGGCCCGTCGCCGAGCGCGACGATCGGCATCGGGCCGCACGCGGCCAGTGCCTCAAGG
>JAEVZM010000149.1 GCA_023392225.1 Pseudomonadota bacterium | reverse complement strand
GCTGCTGGAGCCCATCGGCAACATCCCGCCAGCCGAAGCCGAGGAGCGCTACTACGCCATGCTCGACGAGCCAGCCATGGCGGCGTGACTCAAACCAAATCGCCTCCGGCAAACCCGGGGCGGTTCTCGAGATTGGAGCCCAGCTTTTCAGGGAAGCGTTAGTACGCTGGGAACGTGGACTCGACTATCGTCTTAACTCACGCGCTGAACTTCGGCACCGTCGCTTGCTCTTTCCTAGTATTCTGCAGCAAGATTGGCCAAATGCGCAGAAATTGTCTGTACGACTCGGTTACGACTACGGGCCACCGCCTACACCTGACCAGGTGTTTGCGAGTGTCCTTAGCGGCGCCCACCATGACGTGGTGTTCTTAACCGCGTCCTTGCTGTTGCTCTGGACGATAACCGAGAAGCAAGCCTCAGACATCGGCGCTCGCACAGCGAGGTCGCTGTTGCGCGGGGAAGACAGCGACGACGATCACAGGGGTGGTCGGAACGTGAGCTTCCGCTCCCTGTTCCTTGATGTACTCCGACTAGAGATGGCGCCGCAAAAGTATGACGATGCATCGTACTCAGCTTACCTAGACGGGCTTGTGAGCAGGCTCGACGACATGACGGAGCGGCGGATTGTACCCGGGCGGATATTCACTCCTTCGACACTCCATGGCCGGGATGGCCTACTACTGTCCAAAGTGGTGATCCTTGCTGCCGCAACCCCTAACGAAGGCAACGATGGGCTCGTTCAACGCATCGAACAGATGGCCCGTGAGGAGGAAATCCTGCCTGAGGGCGATAGATCGCTTCGGGACGTGATTCACGAGCTCGGACGATTTCGATTGGCGTTGGAGCAGTCACCGCGCGAGCTTGCTCGCGGTCTGATGTCTTACAAAGGTAGTGACGGGGATGTGTTCCTAGATCGCTTCAGATTACTCGTGGACGCATCCAAGGCCGCGATCCAATCCGAGCGCCTCAAGCGTCTAAAAGCCCGACCCGCCGATCCAAAGAAGCTTGAACGCATACGTTTGGCGGTCGAAGTGGCCCTTCTTAATGATCCAGCCGAGGTCCCTTTCTTTTCAGGTGTCCGAGATGTTAGGTCGCCTCATGAAACGACTGCCCAACAGCGCGACATGTCATTCACGGGCATCGACAAGGCCCAGCTCACCGAGCCTCCAATGGAGTCGCCTTCGCATGGACTAGAAGAGATGTTCGTGTCGGGCTCGCGGCAAATGGCGGGAAACCTTGCTTGGCGGGACTTCTGTCGGCGTGGCCGCATCAAGCGCACTGTCACCGCGCAAGCGGAAGACGAGGCGTTCTGGCGTGATATTGCGCCGCTTGTCAGTAGCGTTGGCCCCGAACCGGTGCTGGTCGTATCTCGCACCGCCGAAGGCCGGGCTTTGAGGCGCTTCATTTATGCTTCTTCGACGGATCGAGCGAACCTCAGGATCGAACGACGCCAGCAAGAAGTGCGGGAGGCGTACATTGCTACGGTCGAGGGGGTGGATGTCTTTGGCTCGGACTTTCCTCCAGGTGTGGCTTGGCTATTCTCAGGAACGGCTCTTCGGCAGATCGCATACGCCGAGCTTGATCAACAGCATCACTATGTTGAGGTTGCGTTCGATCCGAGCGACGATTGGAAGGGCACTTTGCGTCTGCGCATCCGTCAACACTTGGAGTGGGCCGACGCACCGATCTTCGAACTCTCTGCACCAGATCAGGGCGATGGAGAAGAGGTTAGCAGCCCGACATGACCCCCCTCCCGCTCCTCCTTCGCTCTGGCGACAACGTCCAAACTGCGCGGGAGGACAAACTTGCTGGCCCGCAAGACTGGCCGGAGCGGCAGGCTTGAGATCGCAACCGCTCTACCAGACGGACGCGCATCTCCTCGTCCGCGAAAGCCAACCCCTCGACGCCCGTCCGGGTGCGGTGCTTCTCGACCAGTGCATCGCCTTTCCCGGCGGTGGCGGGCAGCTTCCCGACCGCGCGACCCTGACGTGGCGCCATGGCGAAGCCGCGATCACCGCCGTCACGCCCGACCCATCCGGATGGTGGCACCTGTTCGAGAGCGAGGACGAGCCCGATGGCTCGGTCCAGGTCTCGGTGGATGCCGGCTTTCGGCATCTCATGTGCGAGCTGCACACCCTCGCCCATATCGCCAACAGCGTCGTCTTCCGCGCGTTCGACGGGGCCCTGCTCACTGGCGCCCAGTTGTCGGGCGATGGAACGTTCCGGCTGGATTTCGACCTGACGGGATCGGATGCGGAGAGGCTTCGCGCGCTGGCAGGCCCGGTCAACGACGTCGTTCGGGAGGACCTGCCGATCCGGGCCTTCCTCATGCCGTGGGACGAGGCCAATTCCGTTCCCGGGCTCTTCCGCAGCAAAGCCGTGTCGCCACCCCGCCAGGACGATGGCACTGTCCGCATCGTCGAGATCGGCGACATCGATCGCCAGGGGTGCGGCGGAACGCATCTCGCCTCGACCGGCGGCGCCCGCCCCGTCCGCGTGCTCAAGGTCGACAACAAGGGGCGGCAGAACCGACGCGTGAAGTTCGGTTTCTAGCTTGGCGGCCGGCTGGCCGTCCGGCACCCGTTTCGCGGTGTTTGGTCCGCCCGTGGGATGCCGGCCGACGGGCGAGCCCGCCTTGGCACAGCGTGCAGAATGCGCGATCATGCGGGGCATGAAGGCTGCACACAGTACCACCGGCATCGCGCTTCCCCGGCTCTGACGCGGGAAGCTGGAGCGGGCGATCGACCCGATCGCGCGCTGCCGTTCACCCTGACAGCCCGGGTGAGCCGTCGCGTCCTACGCGGCTTGCGAACAATTGGTACTCATCATGCAGAACGTTTTGACGAAGAACGTCTTCGAAAGCCCGTTCAAGGGCATCACGCTCGATCGCCTTGTGACCAACCCCAATATCCGGGTCGGGCGCTACAGCTACTATTCCGGCTACTATCACGGTCACGGCTTCGACGACTGCGCTCGCTTCCTCCTGCCGGACGAGGGCGTCGACAGGCTCATCATCGGCTCATTCTGCTCGATCGGCTCCGGTGCCGCCTTCATCATGGCCGGGAACCAGGGCCACCGGAGCGACTGGATCAGCACCTTCCCGTTCTTCTGGATGTCCGATGTTCCAGCCTTCGCCGGGGCGGAGAACGGCTACAAGCCGGCTGGCGACACGGTCATCGGGAACGACGTCTGGATCGGCTCCGAGGCGATCGTCATGCCGGGGGTGACGATCGGGGACGGCGCGATCATCGGAACGCGGGCGCTGGTGACCAGGGACGTCGAGCCCTACGCCATCGTCGGCGGCAACCCCGCCAAGGTCATCAGGAAGCGCTTCGAAGATCCCGACATCGCCAGGCTCCTCGAGCTTCGCTGGTGGGACTGGAGCGACGACGCGCTGCGCGATGCCATGCCCATTCTCACCAGCGGCGACGTTCCGGCCCTTCACCGCCACTGGCGATCGGTCATCGCACCGGGATCATAGGCAACGCCTGAGATTCTGCCCGTCCGGCTCCGAGAGCCGGACGGGCGGTCTCCCATCCCGCAGGAAAGCGTCGGCCAGAGGCGTTCCGCCCCCGCCCTCCCGTCTTCAGCCGATACCCCGTCCGGAAAATCCAGGCGACGATGGCGAGGCAGACGGCGAGGAAGCCGAGCGTCGCGCGACGTCATCGGAACTGTCCACGAGCCGGTCGAAGCGAACCACTCGTTCAGTGTCCGGTCATGGCCCCGCTCGGGGTCTTCCTTTCGGGCCGGGAGGATCGGGTCAGCTCTACGGGAGTCATTCGGGGATCAGGGCGCCGATTTCGCCCTCGAAGGGCTCGCCTCCCATGATCTCGGTGCGGAGTTTCGTGCCCGGCATGATCTCGAAACGCGGGTCGAACTCGACCATGAGGCCCGCCAACTGACCGAGAATGCCGATGTCGCCCTCCGCCCGCGCCGTGCCGTCGGCGAGAAGCGCGTCCAGCGTCGCCTCGCCGGCCATGACCCGCTCAAGATCGGTACGATCGACCGTGAGCGTCAGGTCGGCTTCGGCCGAACGGTATCCGGCGAGGTTGTTGAGCGTGGCGTTCGAGAGCTCCACCAGGAACGTCTCGCCGGTATCGGGCGTGACGAGGTTCATGACGAAGCTCAGGCCTTCGGCCCGGCTGCTGTCCATCTTGATGCCGAGGAAGTTCAGGAACAGCTCGGTCGACATGGCGCGGACCACGTCGGCGCTTGCGCCCACAACCGCCCCCTCCGGGATGCCGGAGCGCAGCTCGTAGGCCGCGGCGAGATACGAATTGCGGTGCCCGCCGCATTCGGACTGGTAGCCGAGCTGTTCGAAGATGTCGGCGAGCAGGTCCTTGCCCGCCTGGTTCCCCGGCTCGGCCAGGACGAGCCTGTTCACGATCTCCATCGCCAGAAGGTAGTCGCCCGCGTTGAAGAGCTCCTGCCCGCGCGAGAGGATCCGCTCCGCCCCGCCCATCATCTCGACATAGAGCGGAGCCGAGTCCTCGGGCGACAGCGGCACGAGGTTCGCCGGATTCGCATCCCAGAAGCCGAGAAAGCGCTGAACCACCGCACGGGCGTTGTGCGTGACGTGACCGTGATAGCCGCGCACGAACCACTTGTCCTCGAGCGACTGCGGCAGCTTGTAGACATGGTGGATCTGGTTGATCGTCACGCCTTGGTTGGCGTGGTGCAGGACCTGGTTGTTGAGATTGGCATAGATGTCGCGGTGCGCCCGGATCACCTCGGCCACGCGCTCGCGTCCGAAGCGCGGCCAGTTGTGCCCGGCGCACATCACCTCGGTCCCGGGGCCGAAGCGCTGCAGGGTCTCGTTCAGCGACTTCGACCACGCGAGCCCGTCCCGCACCTGCGCGCCCCTCAGCGTGTAGAGGTTGTGCAGCGTGGCGAAGATCATGTCGGCGATGAACAGCACCTTCAGATCGGGAAAGAAGACGTTCATCGTGCGCGGCGCCTCGGTGTTCGGCGCGTTCTGGAAGACGACGCGGATGCCGTCGACTTCCACCTCCTCGAACTTGTCCGAGATCAGGAGCGTGGGGGCGATCAGGCCGGTCGCCCCGGCGGGCGTCAGGGCCGCGGGGCCGACCCCGACGAAGCCGTGCGGATCCGGCGGAAGCAGCGAGCCATACTGGTAGAACAGGCGCCGGCCCATGGCATTTCCGGCATAGACGTTCTCGGAGACAGCGAAGTCGAGGAAGCCCTCCGGCGCAATGATCGGCACGCCACCGGCCGCGACGTCGCCGGCGTCGAGCGGGATGCCGCGCACACCGCCCCAGTGATCAATATGGGTATGGGTGTAGATCACCGCCGAGACGGGCAGTCCCTCGCCTACATGCGCCTGCAGAAGCTCCCAGGAGGCGCGGGCGGTCTCGGTGGTGGTGATCGGATCGACGACGATCCATCCCGTCCGCCCCCGCACGAAGGTCATGTTGGCGAGGTCCATGCCGCGCGTCTGGTAGACCCCGGGTGCGACCTCGTAGAGGCCGAAGTTGTTGTTGAGCGTCGCGATACGCTGCAGCGAGGGGTGGACGCTGTCGAGCGGCGCCTGCTGATCGAGGAACCTGAAAGCCGCCATGTCGACCGCGACATTGCCGGCGTCGGCCATGATCTGCATCCCGGGCGGGGCGGCGATGAAGCCGCGTTCCCATTCCGCGAAGTCGCTCTTGTCGGCGAAAGGCAACCGAGCGCGCGCCTCCTCAAGTACCCGCATGGTATGCACCGAAGGCGCCTTGCCCTTGGAGTGGAAATGTCCTGTGAGCGGCCGGGGCGCCTCCTGCGCCTGCGCGGGACCATCGCCCATCATCGTGCCGCCGACGGCGAAGGCGGTCCCGATCGCCGGGATCGCGGTCAGCAGCTCTCGCCTGGTCGTCGTCATCAGTTCCCTCCCGATTGCCGGGTGTAAAAAATCCCATGTCGTCTTTTTCGACATTGACCAGATTTGTGCACTGCTCGAAAGATTCAGCTCCTGTGCGGGAGAGAGGCCACGCGGCGTGGAGCGCGAGAAGGGACTTTCCATCCTCGGGTCGCGGGGTTGGCTGGCCACGACGCCACCCGAGTTCCGGAAGCAGTTCCTGTCCGGGGCCCGCTGGCGCTCCATCGATCGCGGCGCCACGGTCACACTGGGCGGCGAGGAACGGGACGATGTCGTTGGTCTGGCGGAGGGCACCGTCGCCGTGACCTCGGCGCTCGGCAATGCCGGAACGCCGGTGACGCACATGGCCCACCCAGTGTTCTGGATGGGCTACGGTCCGCTTCTGCTGGAGCGGCCACGGGTCGTCACGGTCGAGGCCCGGACGGACCTGTGGATCGCCGTGATCCCAAGGGCGGGCCTCCTTCCGCTCCTGGAGGACACAACGCGCTGGTGGCGCTGCTTCATGCGCCTTCTGGCAGAGTACGGCGACATCAGCGCAATGATCGCCTCCGATCTTCTGATCCGCCAGTCGGACCGCAGGCTTGTGGCAACGATCCTGCGCTTCGCCGGGCTGCGCGCACCCGATCCACGTCGTAACGAGGAGGTGCGCTTGCCGGTTACGCAGGACGAGCTTGCCGCCGCTGCGAACCTGTCCCGCAATGCTGCCGGCATGATCCTGCGGAAGCTCTCGACGAAAGGCTACATCAGGACGGACTACGGCGGCATCGTCGTGTGCGATGCTTCGAGCCTTCGGCGATACGTCGCGGAAGGCTCTTAGCCGGAGCCTACGCCACCCTCCTCGGGGGACACGCTCCTCGGACGGTACCGGCCCGGCGCGAGGTCCGCCGATCGTCGCCGGACCAACTTGCCGTGGGCTGCCGACCGGGACGATCCCATTCTCCCCTCACGTCTTCAGCCGGTAACCCGTCCGGAAAATCCAGGCGACGATGGCGAGGCAGACGGCGAGGAAGCCGAGGGTGGCGGCGAGGCTGACCCAGACGTTGACGTCGGAGATGCCGTAGAAGCTCCAGCGGAAGCCGCTGACCAGGTAGACCACCGGGTTGAACAGCGTCGCGGTCTGCCAGAACGGCGGCAGCATCGAGATCGAGTAGAACGTGCCGCCGAGGAAGGCGAGCGGGGTGATGATGAGGAGCGGCACGATCTGCAGCTGCTCGAAGCCCTTGGCCCAGATGCCGATGATGAAGCCGAGGAGGCTGAAGGTCACCGAGGTGAGGACCAGGAAGAGCACCATCGTCACCGGGTGCTCGATGCGCACGTCGACGAAGAAGGTCGCCGTGACGAGGATGATGACGCCGAGGATGATCGACTTCGAGGCCGCCGCGCCGACATAGCCGATGACGATCTCGACATAGGACACCGGCGCCGAGAGGATCTCGTAGATCGTCCCCATGAACTTCGGGAAGTAGATGCCGAAGGAGGCGTTCGACGTGCTCTGGGTGAGGAGCGTCAGCATGATCAGGCCCGGCACGAGGAAGGCGCCGTAGGAGACGCCCTCGATCTCGGGGATGCGCGAGCCGATCGCCCCGCCGAAGACGACGAAATAGAGCGAGGTCGACAGCACCGGCGAGGCGACGCTCTGCATGAGCGTCCGCCCGGCGCGCGCCATCTCGGAATAGTAGATCGTCCAGATCGCGCGGAGGTTCATTGCCCGTTCCTCACCAGGTTGACGAAGATGTCCTCGAGCGAGGTCTCGGAGGTGGATAGGTCGCGGAAGCGGATGCCCGCCGCCGCAAGGTCGGCAAGGAGCGCGGTGATGCCGGTCCGCTCGCCCTGCGTGTCATAGGCATAGGTCAGCGTGCCGCCGTCGTCGGAGAGCGAGAGCTGGTATTTGGCGAGTGACTCGGGGATGGCCGTGAGCGGCTGGTGGAGGAGCAGCTTCAGCGCCTTGCCGCCGAGCTTCTGCATCAGGTCGGCCTTGTCCTCGACCAGCATGATCCGGCCCTTGTTGATGACCCCCACCCGGTCGGCCATCATCTGGGCCTCCTCGATGTAGTGGGTGGTGAGGATGATGGTGACACCCGACTCGCGGAGCTTGCGCACCACCTCCCACATGTCGCGGCGGAGCTCGACATCGACGCCGGCTGTCGGCTCGTCGAGGAAGAGGATGCGCGGCTCGTGGGCGAGCGCCTTGGCGATCATCACCCGCCGCTTCATGCCGCCGGACAGCGTGACGATCTTCGCGTCCTTCTTGTCCCACAGCGACAACTGGCGAAGGAGCGTCTCGAGATGGGCGTCGTTGCGCGGCCGGTTGAACAGGCCCCGGCTGAAGCGGAGCGTGGTCCAGACCGTATCGAACGGGGTGACCGTCAGCTCCTGCGGCACCAGCCCGATCAGCGAGCGCGCTGCCCGGTAGTCGGTGATGATGTCGTGCCCGCCGACGGTGACCGTGCCGCTGGTCGGTGTGACGATGCCGCAGACGATCGAGATCAGCGTCGTCTTGCCGGCGCCGTTCGGACCGAGCAGCGCGAAGATCTCGCCCTCGCGGATCTCGAGGTCGATGTCCTTGAGCGCGGTGAAGCCGGTGTCGTAGCTCTTCGAGAGGTGGGCGACCGAGATGACCGGAGACATGGCAGGCACAATCCTCGAAAGAGGGCCGGGCGGAGGGTCGCTCCCATGTAGGAACGCCGACGCAAGGACCAAGGGCAGACCGTGAAATTCTCCCGCATCGGGACGGGGGACGCCGCATAGCCCCTCCCCCTGCCAATTCGCGGCAGGAGGGACGGGACGGAACCGCGGGCGGGCGGCCCGCGTTGCTTGAAACGACCCGACAACCGAAACGGAGGAATGCTGCCGTGAAAACGCTCGACGACGCCTTCAAGCACACCCTGAAGGACGTGTACTACGCCGAGAAGGCAATGACCAAGGCCCTGCCGAAGCTGGCCGCCGCGGTCAGCAACAAGGCACTCAAGACGGCCATCGAGGAACATCTCGAGGAAACCCGCGGCCAGGTGAAGACGCTGGAGCAGGTGTTCAAGTCGATCGGCGAGAAGGCCTCGGGCGAGAAGTGCGACGCCATCGAGGGCCTGATCAAGGAGACCGACGGCATCGTCGAGGAGGCCGACGGCGCGGTGGCGCTGAACGCTGCGGCGCTGGCGGCGGCCCAGGCAGTGGAGCACTACGAGATCGCCCGCTACGGCTCGCTCCGCGAATGGGCGAAGGTGCTCGGCCACGAGGAGGCGCACGAGCTGCTGGGCAGCATCCTCGACCAGGAGAAGGCCGCGAACTTCAAGCTCACCAACCTCGCGGTCACCACGATCAACAAGGCGGCGTAGCGCCGCCAGTCGTCCCCATCACGTCGCGCCGGCGCTCCTCCCCGCGTAGCGCGCGACCTGACGCGAAGGCCCGGTGGTTTTTCCCTCGACCACCGGGCCTTCTGCCTTTTTGGCTCTTTGGCCTACGATCTGGCCGAGAACCCCCGTGGGGACTGTGTTCCCGCGGAGGCTCCCGTCGTCGAGGGCCTATGACGGCTGGTCGGCCTCATGCGTCACCCGCCAGATGGTCCCGGCGCCGTCCTCGGTGACGTAGAGCGAGCCGTCCCTGGCGACCGTGACGCCGACCGGGCGGCCCCACACCTTGTCCTTCGACAGCACGAACCCGGTCATGAAGTCCTGGTACTCACCCGTCGGCTTGCCGTTCTCGTCGGCCATCATGCGCACGACCTTGTAGCCGGTGCGCTCGCCCCGGTTCCACGAGCCGTGCATGGCGACGAAGGCGTCGCCCCTGTAGTCGGCGGGGAACATGTCGCCTTCGTAGAAGGTGATGCCGAGCGGCGCCGAGTGCGCCTCGAACAGGACATCCGGCGTCGTCACCTTGTCGGCGAGGTCCGGCCGCTGGCCCTTGAGCGGCGCCCGCGGGTCCTCATGGCCGCCGATGTAGTACCAGGGCCAGCCGTAGAAGGCGCCCTTCTCGACCACGGTCGCATAGTCCGGCGGCAGGTTGTCGCCGAGCTCGTCGCGCTCGTTGACCACGCACCAGAGCGCCCCGGTCTCGGGCTGGACGGTCATGCCCGAGCAGTTGCGGAGGCCGGCGGCATAGACCTGCTTGTCCGTCCCGTCCGGCTTGAAGGAGAGCACGTCGGCGCGGTCCTCCTCCTCGCCCCACATCGCGCCGAGCGCATGGTCGGCTGCGAACTTGGCGATGCCGCCCGCGGGATCGGAGGTGACATCCTCGGCGATGTTGGAGCCCGAGCCGACCGAGACGAACATCCGGCTGCCGTCCGGCGAGAACGCGACGTCGCGCGTCCAGTGATAGCCGGTGGGCAGCTTGTCGACGATGGTCTCCGCCTTGCCGCCAGCCTCGAGGTCACCGTTCCTGTAAGGGAAGCGCACCACGCTGTCGGTATTGGCGACGTAGACCCATTCGGGATTGGCGCCATTGGGGTAGAAGGCGATGCCATAGGGCTGGTTGAGGTCCGCGGCGAAGACGCTGTTCTCGGCCGGCCTGCCGGAGCCGTCGGCCATGCGGAGGACGTGGATCTCGCCGCTGCCGCTATCGGCGACGAAGAGATCGCCATTCGGCGCGGTGCGGATGACGCGCGGCGTCTCGAAGCCGCTCGCCACCATCTCGACGTCGAAGCCGATCGGCACCTGCGGCCGGGCGTCGGCCGGCATGGCCGCGAGGCCGGGCGCATTGCTAGCCGACTTGGTGACGAACGGTGCCGGCAGGTCCTCTGGCCGGATCAGGCGGGTGACGCCCGGCTTGCTCGCCTGCCAGTCGGTGAAGGCGGCCGGCCCGATGAGGGTCTGGTCGGCACTCGCCTCGGTGATCGCCGCCGGGGCGGATTGTCCCTTGGCCGGGGCCTCGGCGGCGCCGGCGCCGGTGGCGGCGAGCGCCAGAAGCGACGCGCCTAGTGCAAACTGCTTCAACATGGGTAATCTCCGTACTGCCGCCCTGACCGCCCTCCGCCTTCACCCCGGGGAACGGGCGGTCGACCGACGTGTTCCTCCCGGACACGCAAGCGTGACCCGAAATCGCCAAGACGGGACCAAAGGACCTGACCACCGCCGCCCCCCTATCCGGCCCCGCCGCCGAGCTGATCGCCTGGTACGCCGAGATGGGCGTCGACGTGGCGCTGGACGAGACGCCGATCGACCGCCTCGCGGCGCGCCCGCTCGAGCATGCCGCGCCGGAGCGGGCCGAGCCCGCGTCGTCCTTCGACGCACCGCCGCCGCGCGACGACATGCCGGCGCCGGTGCGGATC
>JAEVZM010000119.1 GCA_023392225.1 Pseudomonadota bacterium | reverse complement strand
GTCTGGCAGCCGCTCCAGAAGCAGCGCGTCAAGTGGCGCCCCACCCTCGCACCGCCGGAGAAGCCGGCGTCGAGCGCGAGCAGCAGCCCGGCATCCTCGACGCCATCGTCACTCCCTCATCAGTGAGAGCTCGTGAGATTGGGAGACGAAATCGCATTGAGATTCGAAAAAGACGAAGTCCTCGACGCGAGTCATCCGTCAGAGACCGCGTGCCTTTCTCGCGTTCTTGCCGGACATTTCGGTGTGGGCGTCTATCGTACTGTCCCGACCTCGCCGCCCGCAGCCCAACACCGCTGAAGGTCGGGCGAATCGAGATGCCGAAGTCGCTCGCCAACAGCACGGACGAGCGCTACAAGTCCGCGTTCGAAGAACTCTACGCTTTCGTCGGAACATGGGGGTACTTGGGCCATGTGCCTGGGTTCAGGGGCGTAGAGACACGGCGAATGAACAGTCCCCGGTCATTCGTTGAGGGCTTGTGACGCGCGAGCACGCAAGGCCAACCAGGACACGCAGCAGTACCTCGACGATGCCAAACCCTCTTCCGCGGCGAAGGAACCGGGAAGACCCTCGGCATCGCTGAGAAAAAAGGAGCACGGGGCGTATCATGGAGCTTCAGGAGACGCGGATGTCAAACGATACCAAGAGCGGCGGCGGGTCTGACCTCGACATCTTCGAGGGCCTCGGGAAGAAGACAGCCGAACGCTCCCCTGCTGCTGCTGCGCCCCCGCCCCCGCCGGCTTCGTCCGCGCACGTCTCGGCCACCCAGCCGCTCGACGTGAAGAAGACGCTGCTCGGGATGCCCAACCCCGCGACGTCGACCGCGCCGATGCCGCCTCCTGCATCCTCGCAGCCGCCGCTGCCGCCGCCGCCGTCAGCGCGCTCCGCCGGGCCGGCGACCAGCCCGATGGGCTCCGTTCCTGCGAGCAAGCCGCCGCCGCCGCCAGGTCGCGGCTCGCTGCCGAACATCGCCGCGACGAAGGAAGCCGGGAGCATCCCTGCTCCGCCGGGCTCGCAGAAGCCCGCGTCGGTCCCCCCGCCCGCCGCCAGCACGCGTCCAGCTCCCACGTCGAGCTCGCCGACCGCCGCGCAGGGCAAGAACGGCGCGAAGCTGGACATGGACTGGGACGACGACCAGGAAGCGACCCATGTCTTCGACAAGGACAAGGAGAAGCTGAGCGCGGACGCGTCTTCCGAGTCGCTCACGCCGCCCGACTCGAAGGAGCCCGAGCGCGCCAGCATGGACGCGATCATGAGCTCGCCGCCGCCGCGAAACCCGGCGGCGATCCCCTCCAATCCCCCCGCCGCAGGCACCCCGCCGCCGGCGACGGCAACGCTCTCGGGTCAGTTCGGCGCGCTCGGCCAGCCGCGTGACAAGGCGAACGGCTCCGGACCGCCCTCGGCGAAGTTCCGTGGGCCCGCATCGCAGCGCCCGGCGCCCCCGCCGCCGCCGACCTCGCAGAAGAACCCGAGCCTGACGACGCAGCCGCTCCCGCCGCCGCCGCCGCCGGGTCAGACGACGACCGCGCCGATGCACATGCCGCCGACGCAGCAGTCGACCCCGGCATCGGCCTCTCCGCAGATGAAGACGATGCAGTCGGCCCAGTCGCCGATGGCGTCGGTGCCGCCGCCGGCCCAGTCGTCACCGCAGCAGACGGCACCGCTCCCGAGCCAGCCCCCGGCCCCGCAGCTCCCGCCGGTCAGCCGCGCGATGGAAGCGACGCACATGGTCGCGCGCCCGCAGCAGAGCAAGACGCCGCTCGTCGCCGGCCTGATCGGCGTCATGGCCATCGCGGGCATCGCCGTCTACGCCCTGATGCCGCGCACGGGCACGCTCGTCGTGAACGTCGCCGACACGAAGGGCGCCGCGGTGAACAACCTCGAGATCTTCGTCGACGGTACGAGGCGCTGCGAGGCCGCGCCGTGCATCGTGCGTGACATCTCGTCCGGCGTGCACGAGGTGAAGGTCCTCGCGAAGGGCTACGAGCCGCCGGCGCCGCGCGCCGTCACGGTCGACAGCAAACGCGACGTCCCCACCGACTTCCAGCTCGTTCCGTCGAAGACGGCGGCCGGTACCGGCTTCAAGGTGGCGGCCTCGCACTCGGGCGTGAAGCTCTCGGTCGACGGCAAGGACATCGGCCTCCTCCCGCAGGAGCTGCGCGACCTCGAGCCCGGCGAGCACAAGCTCCGCTTCGCCGGCGACCGCTACGCGCCGCTCGAGAAGACGATCAGCATCGGGAAGGACGAGATCGTCGATCTCGGCAACGTCGAGCTCAAGGTCGTGAAGGGCAAGGCGACGATCCAGCTCGGCACGCCCGGCGCGAAGGTCTATCTCGTCAACGGCGCGAACCGCAAAGAGGTCCCCCAGTTCCCGATGGCGATCGAGTTCGATCCGTCCGAGAAGTGGGAGCTCCAGGGCACCAAGGACGGCTTCGACGATTACCACGAGAAGATCAGCTTCGACGACGGCCAGGCGGAGAAGACCTTCACGGTCACGCTCTCGCCGAAGGGCGCGGCGACGGCTACGCCCACGACCCCGCCCGCACGCCCGGCCGGCGCGGCTACCCCGGCCGCCCCCGCGAAGGAGCCGGCCGCGCCGACGCCGAAGGCCGCCGCCAACCCGCCCGCCGAGAAGACGCCGGCGAAGAAGGAAGCCGCCGCCGGCGAGGCCTTCCTCAAGATCAACTCGCTGCCTGCTTCGAACATCGTCCTCGACGGCAAGCCGATCGGCCCGACGCCCCAGGCCCACGTCCCGGTCTCGCCTGGGACGCACACGATCATGTTCGTCAACGCAGAGGAAGGGCTCAAGAAGACGATCACGGTCGACGTGAAGGCCGGCGAGACGAAGCCGGCGTTCGCGAAGCTCCGCGACTGACGCCCACGCCCCGAGCTCACCTCGTGAGCACTCGCGCGGCATGAGCCCACACATCGCGCAGGCGGAACCTCCGTCTGCGCGATGTGCTTTTGTGGTCCTGATATAGTGCTGGTCCAATGGGCGCAAAAGGCACCGTCCTCGTCGTCGACGACGAGCCCGGACTCCGCGAGATGTTGTCGATCCTCTTCCGGAGGGAGGGCTACACCGTCACGACCGCTCCCGGCCTCGCGACGGCACGCGACGCGCTCCAGAACACGCCGAAGCCCTACGGCGTCGTCCTCGCCGACCTGATGATGCCGGACGGCTCCGGGCTCGACGTCGTCACGGTCGCCAAGGAGGTCTCGCCCGACACGGAGGTCATCGTGATGACCGCCCACTCCACCGTCGAGACGGCGATCGACGCGATGAAGCGCGGCGCGTACGACTTCGTCACGAAGCCGTTCGC
>JAEVZM010000094.1 GCA_023392225.1 Pseudomonadota bacterium | reverse complement strand
CACCCGCGTCCCCGGATCGCCGCTCAGCCGGTTGGCGAGCACGCACCCCGCCGTCCCACCACCCACGATCACGTAGTCGTAGCGCGGGCCGGGCTCCGTCCTGGCGCCGCCGTCAGGGTCGCGCATGGGCCGCCGCCATACTCTCCCACACGGGCTTCATCGCCTCGGTGAGGAGGCGATAGGTTCGATAGCGTGCATCGTAGAAGTCCGTCATCCCGGGGGCGGGTGAGAAATGGGCGCGCTCCGCGGTCATCGCGCGCACGGCCTCGCCGAGGCCGGGGAAGGCGCCGCCGGCGACGCCGGCGGCGATCGCGGCGCCGAGAGCGCCGGCCTCGGCGCAGACCGGGATCGATACCGGGATGCCAAGCATGTCGGCGAACATCTGCGGCCAGATCTCGCTCCGTGCCCCGCCGCCCGACAGCGAGGCGCGCTCGAAGCGGATGCCGGCGCCGCGAAGGACGT
Organism: Pseudomonadota bacterium; assembly: GCA_023392225.1. Lineage (GTDB taxonomy): Bacteria > Pseudomonadota > Alphaproteobacteria > Rhizobiales > Kaistiaceae > Bauldia. The sequence continues at coordinate 3,073 of JAEVZM010000094.1, read as the reverse complement.
CCACGTGGCGGCGATGCTCGAACGCAACGCCCTCGAACAGCGCGCGGAGGAGGTGGCTCTCGCGGTGCCAGCCGGCAACGCCGTAGAAGCCGGCGCGCATGCCCGGCCCCTGCCGCGAGCCGTAGAGGAAGGGATGGAAGAAGGGATCGTCCGCGGCCGGCACGACGGCCGCGGCGCGCCGGCTGCAGGCGTCGAACGCGGCCTCGCCCTGCCCCGTGCCCGCCACGAGCTCCCGGACATACCATTCGAGGTTTGCGGCGGAGGTCGCGCTCGATTCGATCGCCACCGCGCGCTCCGCGTCGAAGGCGGACGCCATGAAGATGCCGGGATCGACGACCGGCCGGCGCGTCACCACCTGGTTGATGCTCCAGGTCCCGGCGATGATCGAGGCCTGCCCCTCCTCGACGACCCCCGAGCCGAGGGCGTTGGCGACCACGTCGAACAGGCCGGCGGCCACGGGGGTGCCCTCGGCGAGCCCGGTCAGGGCGGCGGCCTCGGCGGTGACCCTGCCGGCGATCTCGGTCGGCCACAGGAGGTCGGGGAGGAGCGGCGCGGCGTCGGCAAGGCCATAGGCGGCGAGGAGGTCGTCGTCATAGCGGCCGTCCGGCAGCCGGAGAAGGCCAGCCCCGCTCATGTCCGAGACGTCCGCGGTGCGGCGGCCGGTAAGGCGGAACGTGATGTAGTCCTTGCAGTGGAAGGCCGTGCCGGCGGCCGCATAAAGCTCGGGTGCTTCCGCCTTGAGCCAGGCAAGCAGCGTCGGCGTCTGCGAGGGCCACGGCTCCTGGAGGCAGAGCCGGTGCAGGCGCGCGCCATTGCCCCCGTCCCGAAGAGCCTCGGCCATCGCCTCCGCACGGCTGTCGAGCGACTGAATGGCGAGGATCGGCGCCCCGCCGCGATCGAGAAGGTAGAGGCCGTTGCCGTGGCCGGCACAGCCCACCGCGGCGACGGCACCGGGGGAGACCCCGGCCCGGTCGAGGCAGTCGCCGATCACGGCGGCGGCATTGGTCCATAGCTCCGCCATGTCGCGCTCGACATGGCCGGGCGCGGGCCGCGACGACACCCCATTCCGCTCGCTCGCCGCGAGCTGCCGGCCGCCGACATCGAACAGCACCGCCTTGATGACGGTGTTGCCGGCGTCGAGGCCGAGGAGCAGGCCGCCCGACTCATCCACCCGCATAGATCTCCCAGGCCTCGTCCCCCGAGACTCCGCGATGGATCATCGCCATCAGGGCGGCCACGACGCGACGCGGGTTGTCGTGCTGGTAGATGTTGCGGCCATAGACGAGGCCCTGCGCTCCCTGCGCCAGCAGCGCCGCCGACTTGCCGAACACCGCGCGGAGGTCCTCCCGGCCGCCGCCCCGCACCAGCACCGGCACCCGCGCCGCCTCGATCACGCGGTGGAAGTCGGCCGGATCGCTCGTCGGGTCGGCCTTGATGATGTCGGCGCCCATCTCGGCCGCGAGCCGCACCAGCGGCGCGATCTTGTCGACATCGCCGTCGACCTGGTAGCCGCCACGGACGTCGTTGGGCAGCATGACCAGCGGCTCGATCATCAGGGGCATGCCGTATCTGGAGCAGGCGGCGCGCGTGGCGGCAATGTTGGCGACACACTGCCGGAACAGCTCGGGCTCGTCCGGCAGCATGAACAGATTCACCACGACGCAGGCGGCGTCCATCTCCAGCGCCCCAATGATCGGCTCGTCGCGGTTCTGGAGCTCCGCCCACATCACCCGGTGGCGGCGGTCGTTGTAGGGGTTGCCCATGTCGAGGCGCATGACGAGCGCCGGCTTGTTTCGCTCCGGCCGGCCTTGGAGGAGGTCCGCCTGGCCGTAGTTCATCTGGATGGCATCGGGGCCGGCGGCGATCAGCTGGTCGACCACGCCGCCGATGTCCTCGAGGCCGGGCATGAAAGTCGGCTCGTTGCAGACGCCATGGTCGATGGCGACGTCGAGACAACGGCCGTTGCGGAACAGGCGGTTCATCCGCACCTTCTGGCTTATGCGCATGCGAGACTCCGTGTCGGGTTGGTGTCGCGATCGGCGAGGATCGCCTCGGTCAGTCCATGGTCGCGGGCAAGGCGCTCGCGGAACGCGCGCTCCGCCGCGGCCGCCGCCTCGTCCGACCAGCCGAGCTCGGCGGCAAGGATCGCCCTCGCCCGGGCGATGGCGGCGGAGGACAGGCAGCCGGTGATGGTGACCGACATCCTGCGCTGGAGGAGATCGGCGAGCGTGCGGGCATGCTCATGCCGGATGAGGTAGCGGAGCTCCGCCTCGGTGTAGCGCGTGCCGGGCAGCGCCGCGTCCTCGGCGCGTCCACAGAAGGCGAGGATGGCGGGCGCCTGGCTGCCATAGTGGGAGACCGCGTGCGCGGCTCTCTCGCGCGGCACGCCGAACGCCTCGGCGAGGTTTCCGACCAGCGCCTCCCGCCCCGCGTCGTCGGAGGGGAAGCCGATGCCGCCGCCGATCTGGAGATCCTCGGTATCGACCTTGCGGGATAGGCCGAGCACCCCGAGCGCGCGGTCTGCCGCCTGCTCTCCGAACGCACGGAACGTCGTCCACTTGCCGCCGACGAGGCAGAGCACCGGCGGCGATCCGGCGACCTCGGCGATGAAGTGGTCCCGCGAGATGCGTCCCGTGAAGCTCGCTCCGCTCCGCGGCAAGGGGCGAACGCCGCTGTACCGGTAGACGATGTCGTCCGGGCGCACCGCGATGCCGGGGAAGACGTAGGACAGCGACTTGAGGATATACGCGACCTCATCTTCCTCGCAGCGCACGTCGCCGGGCGCCTCGACGCGGATGTCCGTTGAGCCGAGGAGGACCCGGCCGAGATAGGGAAAGAGGATGCAGACGCGGCCGTCGACATTCTCGAAGTAGATCATGTGGCCATTGAGGGCGCGCAGGAGGCCCGGATGGTCGAGGACGAGATGCGAGCCCTTGGTCCCGCCGACGAACGGCGGAGGCGGCACGCCGTCTCCGGCAAGGGCGCGGTTGGTCTCGTCGAGCCAGGCGCCCGTCGCGTTGATCACGAGGTCCGCCGATACCGGGAGGGTCTCGCCCGTGATCATGTCCGTCAG
>JAEVZM010000093.1 GCA_023392225.1 Pseudomonadota bacterium | reverse complement strand
GACCAGGGGATCCTCCTCGCCCATGTGCTGGCCAGCCCCCGGGTCGGCACGCATCTCTGCCACGCCATGCTGCTGCCCTTGCCCGAGAGCGCCGAGGCCGCCGCCCGGCTCGCCGCCGACGGGCGCCTCGACCTCGGCCCGGTGTCGGTGATGAGGCACGGGAGGGCAGTTCATCTCACCGCGACCAACCCGCGCTTCCTCAATGCCGAGGACGACACCACGCTCCGGCTCATGGAGGTCGCGGTCGATGCCGCGATCCTCGATCCCGGCACCGAGATCATGGTGCTCCGCGGTGGGCCGGTCGAGCATCCCAAGTACAGCGGGCGGCGCGTCTTCGGCGCCGGCATCAACCTCACACACCTCTATCGCGGCAAGATCCCCTTCGTGTGGTTCATGGTCCGCGACCTCGGCTACGTCCACAAGCTGTTCCGCGGGCTCGCATCGCCCGACGCGGTGCCCGACGACGTCTCGGGCCGGGGAGTCGAGAAGCCATGGATCGCGGCGGTCGATGCCTTCGCGATCGGCGGCCACTGCCAGCTGCTCCTCGTCGCCGACTACGTGCTCGCTGCCGACGATGCGTTCATGACGCTGCCGGCGCGGAAGGAAGGGATCATCCCCGGCTTCGCCAATCTTCGCCTGCCGCGCTTCACCGGCGAGCGCGTCGCCCGCGAGGCGATCCTCTATGAGCGCCGGCTCGCCTGCAACAGCGCGGAGGGCCGGCGGATCGTCGACGAGGTCGCGCCTGCCGCCGGCATGGACGCGGCGATCGACAGGGCCGTCGCCGGCCTCACCGACGCCGGCTCGGTCAGTGCGGTCGGCAACCGGCGGGCCTTCCGCGTCGGCCTCGAGCCGCTCGATGCCTTCCGCCGCTACGCCTCGGTCTATGCGCGCGAGCAGGCCTATTGCCACTTCAGCCCGGCGCTGGTCGCCAATCTCGAGCGGAACTGGGATGCGCGCAACCGGCGGGCCTGAGCCTCACAGCCAGCCGCGGAGCTTGAACCACAGGTAGGGCAGGACTGCCGAGGCGAGCATCACCAGAAGGGCGATCGGGTAGCCCCAGCCCCAGCCCAGCTCCGGCATGTCGGCGAAGTTCATGCCATAGATCGTGCCGATCAGGGTCGGGGGGAAGAAGATCGTGGCGGCGACGGTGAGGATGCGGATCACTTCGTTCTGCTCGACCGAGAGCAGGCCGAGCGTCGCATCCAGCAGGAACTGGATCTTGTTGGAGAGGAACATCACGTGGTCCTCGAGCGAGCGCACGTCGCGGGCGAGGAGCTTGAGCCGGTTCTTGTTGGCGCCCTTGCCGAAACCCGGTGGCAGGGTAACGCCGGCGAACTGCACCAGCCGCTCCAGCGAGGAGAGGCTCTCGCGGGCCTTGGCAGCCAGGTCGCCCTGGGCGCCGACGTCCTCGATCAGGGCGGAGAGCCGGGTGCCGAGGCGCTTCTCCTTGCGCTTGGCGAAGACCTCCTGGTTGATGCGGTCGACATCGGTGCTGATCTTCTCCAGCACGTCCGCGGTGCGGTCGACGATCGCCTCGATCAGGCCGTAGAACACCGATGCCGTGGTCGCGCAGCCGCTGCCGGCCTTGGTGGCGCGGACCAGGAACTGCTTGTGGGCGCGGAGCTCCTCGTAGCGAAGCGTGGCGATCCGCTGGTCGCCGGCGATGGCGATGGTCAGCGGCACCAGCATCGGCTTGCCGTGGTCGACGCCGGTCAGCACCGAGGCGGTCATGAACACCGAGCCGTCCTCGGTATAGAAGCGGCTGGAGAACTCGATCTCGGCCGCCTCTTCCCGGGTCGGCAGGCTGGCCTGGAGGAATTTCTCGGCTTCGTGGTCTTCCTCGCGCGTCGGCTGGTAGAGGTCGATCCAGCGCGCATCGGCCGGCACGACCTCGCCCTCGGCGACGTCGATGATCCGCGGCCCGTTCTCGGAGAGGCTGTACGCAACCAGCATGAAGATGCTCCCAGGAGCGGAAGCCATGCGCTCTTGTCGCTGGCCGATCAAGGCCGGAGCGTAACGTGAGCATCATGTACACCACGTATCAAACTGCGCCGGCGCCGTGCTACGCCATGCCAGACGAGAGAATCACAACCCACGGAGGCCGAGACGGCCGCCACTACACGGGAGCATGACCGCAGATGAGCTTGTTCAAGAGAATTACGGGGATGGTGGCGGCCGGCCTTCTCGCCGTCTCGATGGTCACGGTCGGGACGGTCAGCCCGTCTTCGGCGAGCACCCACGTCAAGATCGGCGTGCTCACCTGCGCCGCCGGCGTCGAGGTCGGTCTGCTCATCACCTCGGGTGAGAAGATCCGTTGCAGCTTCGTGCCGGACAAGACCGACACCGAGCACTATCACGGCAAGATCCGCAAGTTCGGCCTCGACATCGGCATCAACGCCGCGTCGGTGATCGTCTGGGCGGTGCTCGCCGTCGATGGCTACAAGTATCAGCCCTATGCGCTGGCCGGCGACTACGCCGGGGTCTCCGCCGAGGAGACGCTGGCCCTCGGTCTCGGCGCCAACCTCCTCGTCGGCGGGTCGGACAAGGGCATCGTCCTCCAGCCGCTCAGCATCCAGGGCCAGGCCGGCCTCAACCTCGCCGTCGGCGTGTCGGTGATGACGCTCGACGCCGACAAGTAGGCGACACTTCCAGCCCCGCCCGAAACGGCGGGGCTGCTCCTGCCCTTGTCACGCGTCGCGTTCCCTGAGACCATCGGTCCGGGGCGCGTGGCCTCGTGCCCCCGAAAAAAGAACGAACGGGAGGGCACGGCATGGCAGACGGCGGCAGGATTGCGGGTCCGAAGTGCATTGCGCTGACGGGTCCCTTCGCAAGCGGCAAGACCACGCTTCTGGAAGCGGTCCTCGCGCGGACCGGCGCGGTGACACGCCAGGGCGTCGTCGCCGAGAAGAACACGGTCGGCGATGCCTCGCCCGAGGCGCGGGCCCACCAGATGAGTGTCGAGGTCAACGTCGCCGATACCGAGTTCATGGGCGACCGACTGACCTTCCTCGATTGTCCGGGCTCCGTCGAGTTCGCGTTCGAGTCCGAGGCGATCCTGCCGGCGGTCGACCTCGCCGTGGTCGTGGCGGAGGCCGACGAGAAGAAGATCCCGGCCCTCCAGGTGATCCTCAAGTCGCTCGAGGAGCGCCGCATTCCGCGGCTCCTCTTCCTCAACAAGATGGACAAGGCGGATTCCCGGGTCCGCGCCACGCTCGAGATGCTGCAGCCGGCGAGCACGGTGCCGCTGGTGCTCCGCCACATTCCGATCTGGCAGGCCGGCGTCGTCACCGGCTTCATCGACCTCGCGCTCGAGCGCGCCTTCGTCTACCGCGAGCATGCCGGCAGCGAGGTGATCGACATGGGCGACGAGGATCGCAGCCGCGAGGCCGAGGCCCGCTTCACCATGCTCGAGACGCTCGCCGACTACGACGACGGGCTGATGGAACAGCTGCTCGAGGATATCCAGCCGGACCGGGACAACGTCTTCCGCGACCTCGTCCAGGAGATGCGGGACGGGCTCATCTGCCCGGTGCTGATCGGCTCCGCCGAGAAGGGCTTCGGCGTCGGGCGGCTGCTCAAGGCGATCCGCCACGAGGCGCCGGGCATCGGCGAGACAGCGGCTCGTCTCGGCCTCGGCGCGGGCGATGACGCCATCGCCCAGGTGCTCAAGACCCTTCACACCACCCACGGCGGCAAGATGTCGGTGGCGCGGATCATGCGGGGCGTGCTCGCCGAGGGCGCCGAGCTCACCGGGCCGGAGGGTGAGGTTGGCCGGGTCTCGGGCGTGTTCCGGGTGATGGGCGCCAGCGTCCACAAGCGCGAGGCGGCGGAGGCGGGCGAGACCGTCGGCCTCGGCAAGCTCGACGGCGCGCGGACCGGCATGACGCTGTCGACCGGCAAGGCGCCCCCGCCGCAGCTCGTCGATCTCGTTGCGCCCGATCCGGTGCTCGGCGTCGCTGTCGCCTCGGCCGAGCGCAAGGACGACGTGAAGCTGTCCTCGGCTCTCCAGAAGGCGCTCGAGGAGGACCCCTCGCTTCGCGTCAGCCACGTCCAGGATACCGGCGAGACGGTGCTTGAGGGGCAGGGCGAGATGCACCTCAGGGTCGCGCTCGAACGGCTCTCCGGCAAGTACGGCGTCGCCATCCATACCCACGAGCCGCACGTCCCCTACAAGGAGACCATCCGCGGCGGCGTCACTGTCCGCGGCCGCCACAAGAAGCAGTCCGGCGGCCACGGGCAGTTCGGCGACGTGGTGCTCGACATCAAGCCGCAGCCGCGCGGCGAGGGCTTCGTCTTCGCCGAGACGATCAGCGGCGGCGCGGTGCCGCGCAACTATTTCAGCTCTATCGAGGAGGGCATCCGCGAGTATCTTGGCCGCGGGCCCCTCGGCTTCCCGGTGGTCGATGTGGCGGTGACCCTGACCGACGGCTCGTACCATACGGTCGATTCCTCCGACATGGCCTTCCGCACCGCGGCGCAGATCGGCATGCGCGAGGGGCTGCCGCAGTGCCATCCGGTGCTGCTCGAGCCGGTGCTCAAGGTCGCCATCGCGGTGCCCGCCGATGCGACCCCCCGGGTCAACGCGATCGTCGCCCAGCGCCGCGGCCAGCTGCTCGGCTTCGACGCGCGGCCGGGCTGGCAGGGCTGGGATGTCGTCGAGGCGATGATCCCCCAGGCCGAGATCCGCGACCTGATCGTCGAGCTGCGCTCGGCGACGGCCGGCGTCGGCACCTTCCGGGCCCAGTTCGACCACCTCGCCGAGCTGACCGGGCGGCTCGCCGACCAGGCGATCGAGCGCGCGGCCGGCGCCAAGGCGGCGTGAAACCCGACACGCGCCTGGCACGTAAGCGTGATTTGTACGTGTCAGGCGTGCGGTTGTAGGCCTTGCCAACCGCCGGATCGAGGGAGATGAGCCATGCTGATCAAGCGCCAAAGGGGATGGGAGATTCCGGAGCGCCTGGCGACGCCGGAGTCGATCTATCTCAACCGGAGGCACCTCCTGGCGGCCGCTGGCTTCGGGCTCGCCGCGGCGGGCCTGCCGGGCGTCGCCTTCGCGCAGAGCGACCCCACCACGGATCTCTATCCGGCGCCGCGCAACAGCAAGTACACGATCGAGCGGCCGGTGACGCCGGAATCGACCAATACCAGCTACAACAACTTCTACGAGTTCGGCACCCACAAGAACATCGCCAATGCCGCCGAGGCGCTGCCCATCCGGCCGTGGGAGGTCAAGATCGACGGGCTGGTGGAGAAGGAGCAGACCTTCGCCATCGACGACCTGATCCGCCGCATGCCGCTCGAGGAGCGGCTCTACCGCCACCGCTGCGTAGAAGCGTGGTCGATGACGGTGCCGTGGACCGGCTTCCCGCTGGCCGAGCTGGTCAAGCTCGCCAATCCGCTGGGCGACGCCACCTATCTCCGCATGGAGACGTTCATGATGCCGGACGTCGCCACCGGGCAGAAGCAGATCTGGTATCCCTGGCCCTATGTCGAGGGGCTGACCATCGCCGAGGCCACCAACGAGCTCGCCTTCCTCGTCACCGGCGCCTACGGCAAGCCGGTCGCCAAGTCGATGGGCGCGCCGCTCCGCCTGCACCTGCCGTGGAAGTACGGCTTCAAGTCGATCAAGTCGATCACCCGCTTCACCTTCACTGACGAGCGGCCGCTGAGCTTCTGGGAGCAGCTCGGGCCGGACGAGTACGGCTTCTGGGCCAACGTCAATCCGGAGGTGCCGCATCCGCGCTGGAGCCAGGCGATGGAGCGCGACCTCACCACCAACGAGACCATCCCGACGCGCCTGTTCAACGGCTACGCCGAGTATGTCGCCGCGCTCTACAAGGACCTCGCCGACGAGCCGCTTTACATGTGAGGCGGCCGACGGCACCCTCACGCCTCGTGCATGCAATGAGGTGAGGAGGGTGGAATATGCGTGTGACTGCAGCGGTATGTCTCGTGCTGCTCGCCGGGCTTGGCCGCGCCTTGGCGGATGAGGTGCCGCCTGAGGGGATCGTCGTCGACGTCCCGGTCAAGCTCGAGACCGCCAAGGTCGTCCTCAACCTCGACCATCCCGCCTTCGCCGGCGACGAGCCGGTCGGGCTCGAATACATGCGGGTGATGCTGGAGCGGTTCAAGGCGGACGGGACGAAGTCCGAGATCGTCGCGATCTTCCACAGCGAGGCCGGCTACATGCTGCTCGACGACGCCCGGTATGATGCCGTGCGCAACTGGACGGGCGGCAATCCCTACAAGGCGCAGGTCCTGGCGATGATCGCGGCCGGCATCTCGATCGAGGAGTGCGGGCAGACCATGCGGGACAAGGGGTGGACCAATGCCGACCTCATCCCCGGCGTGAAAGTGAACACGGGGGCCAACTTCCGGATCATCGAGCTGACACAGGAAGGGTTCGTCCAGATCCAGCCGTAGCGGGCACTGCGAGGGCGTGATGCCC
>JAEVZM010000062.1 GCA_023392225.1 Pseudomonadota bacterium | reverse complement strand
GATTGAAGCCGAGCACCGCGATCGCGATCGCGGCGCCGGGAAAGATCGCGAGCCAGGCGCTGCGATGCAGGAAGGTCTGCGCCTCGTTCAGCATCTTGCCCCAGCTCGGGTTCGGCGGCTGAGTGCCGAGGCCGAGATAGGCCAGGCCCGCCTCGGCGAGGATGGCGAGCGCGAACTGGATCGTGCCCTGCACGACCAGGATGCCGGCGACGTTCGGCAGCACGTGCTCGATGACGATGCGCGCGGTGCCCTTGCCTGCGGCGCGCGCCGCGAGGATGAAATCGCGGCTCAGGATCTGCAGCGCGCTGCCGCGCGCGAGCCGGGCGAAGACCGGAATGTTGAAGATGCCGATGGCGATCACCGCGTTGACGGCGCCCGGCCCGAGCCAGGCCGTGATCATGATCCCCGACAGCACCGCGGGAAAGGCGAAGGTGAAGTCGGCGAGCCGCATCACCGCCTCGTCGATCAGGCCACCGCGGGAAGCCGCGAGCAAGCCGATCGCGGTGCCGACCGTCAGCCCGATGCCGACGGCGACGAAGCCCACCGCGAAGGAGACGCGCGAGCCCGCCATGAGCATCGACAGCACGTCGCGGCCGAACTGGTCGGTGCCGAAGGGATGCGCGGCCGAAAGCGGCAGCATGCGGTCGGCCACCACCAGCTTGGTCACGTCATAGGGGGTCCAGAAGAAGGACAGCAGGGCCGTCGCTGCGATGATCGCGATGAGGATCGAGCCGACCACGTAGGAGCGGTTGCGCAGCGCCAGCGCGAGAAAGCCGGGCTGAGGCTCGGGGGCGGGTTCCTGGGCAATGATCGTCATCGTCTTGTCCTCAGGCGCGGGTCGACGATCGCGTAGGAGAGATCGACCAGCAGGTTGACGAGCACCACCACCGCCACCAGCAGCATCACCACGCTTTCCACCACGATCAGGTCGCGCTGGGTTATGGCCTGGAAGACCAGCCGGCCGAGGCCGGGGAGATAAAAGACGTTCTCGATGATGATGGTGCCGGCCAGCAGGAAGGCGAATTGCAGGCCGAGAATCGTCAGCACCGGAATCAGCGCGTTGCGCAGCGCATGGTGCCACAGCACGACGTTGCGCGGCATGCCCTTGGCGCGTGCGGTGCGAATGTAATCCTCGCCCAGCACTTCCAGCATGGCCGAGCGGGTCACGCGCGACAAGATCGCGGCTTGGGGCAGGGCGAGCGCGATGGCCGGCAGGATCAGCGATTTCAGCGCCGGCCAGACGCCCGCGCTCCAGCCGGGAAAGCCGCCCGCCGGCACCAGATGGAGCCAGACCGCGAAGACGTAGACCAGCAGCAGCGCGAACCAGAAGTTTGGCACCGCGACGCCGAGCTGGGCTGCGCCCATGGAGATGGCGTCGGCCATGCGCCCGCGCCGCTCGGCCGAAAAAATGCCGACAGGAATGGCAATCAGCGTGGAGAGCGCTAGCGCCATCAGCGCCAGCGGCAGCGAGACCACGACACGCTCGGCGACGAGGTCGCGGACCGGCACGTTGTAGGAGTAGGACTTGCCGAAATCGAACACCAGCAGCCGGCCGATCCAGTCCAGGTAGCGAACGATGAGAGGCTGGTCGAGCCCCATCTGGTCGCGCAGCGCCTGCACCGCGTCGGCCGTTGCGTTCATGCCCAGCATTAGCCGCGCCGGGTCGCCGGGAACGATCTCGATCACCGAGAACACCACCACCGAGGCGAGCGCAAGCGTCACCACGGCGATCAGCAGCCTCTTGGTCAGGTAGGCGGTCATGGGTTGGGAGCCTGCCCAAAAAGCGACTGCCCCGGAAGCGGTTTCGGCTCCGGGGCAGCATTTCTCAACAGAAGCGTGCTCAATCCGCCCACTTCACCTTGGTCAGGTCGTTGGCCGGGATCGGCGCGTTGTCCCACATGCCCTCGAGCTTGGCGTCCCACACGCCGATCTTCGGCAACTCGAACAGGAAGCCCACCGGCGCATCCTGCGCGAGGATCTTCTGCGCTTCGCCGTAGAGTTCCTTGCGCTTGGCCTCGTCAGAGGTGAGGTTCAGCTCCTCGATTACCTTGTCGAAGCCAGGGTTGTGATAATTGATGTAGTAGTCCTTGCGCGCATAGATATCGATGTCGTTCGGCTCGGTGTGCGAGACGATCGTCATGTCGTAGTCCTTCTCGGTGAAGACCTGCTTCAGCCAGTCGGCCCACTCAAGTGGGATGATCTCGGCGTCGATGCCGATCTCGCGCAGCTCCGAAGCGATGATCTGGCCGCCGTCGCGGGCATAGGCCGGGGGCGGGAGCTTAAGGGTGGTCTTGAAGCCGTTTTCGAGGCCGGCTTCCTTCAGCAGTTCCCTGGCCTTTTCCAGATCATGCGGATAGGTGCCGGTCAGGTCGATATAGGCCGGATTGTGCGGTGCAAAATGCGAGCCGATCGGCGTGCCAAGGCCGTTGGACGCGCCGTCAATGATCGCCTTGCGGTCGAGCGCATGCGAAATCGCCTGACGCACCTTGATGTTGTCGAAGGGCGGCTTCTTGTTGTTCATGGCCAGAATGGTCTCGCCCTCGGTCGAGCCGACCACCACCTTCAGGCGCGGATCAGCTTCGAGCTGGGACATGCTGTCGCCCACCGGCATGTTCGGGAAGGCCTGCACGTCGCC
>JAEVZM010000550.1 GCA_023392225.1 Pseudomonadota bacterium | reverse complement strand
TGTGGGAGACGATCATGGCGGCGCGCTGAGGACGACCCGTCGTCCATGCAGGAAGGTCAGCGGGGCGGCCGGGCCGCCCCGCAGGAGGCGGATCACGGCAGGTCGGAGAACCCGTCGCCAAAGCCGGCGAGGGAGATCGGGATGCCGATGCCTTCCTCGGGCGTCTGGAAGATGATGAAGGTCGCCGTCTTGCCCTTCTCGAGCTGACCGAGCAGCTGGTCCTCCAGAATGACCTCGGCGACGCAGCCGTTCGGCAGGCAGCGCACGAACCCGGCCCGGCCGATGTCGGCGTCGTCGATCTTGAGGCCGAGGCCGGAGGGCAGCAGCACGCCGAGCGGCGCCAGAATGCGCATGATTCGCGCCTTCTGGTCGGCAGTCTTCAGGACGATCACGGTCAGGCCGACATTCTCGCGGTCTTCGGCGGTGACGAACTGCATCAGCACGCACTGCTCGCTCTGCGCGCCGGCCGGCGTGTCGCAGCGCACCTGCCAGGCGTCGTGGACGGAGCGGACCGGCGGCTCGCCCTGGGCCGGCGGCGCGATCGAGACCACCGCGTCGGGGACGTTGGGATTGGCGGCGGCGGCGGTGTCGTCGGTGCTCAGGTCCGGCGTCACCGAGGGGCCGACGGAGCGCACGCCACCGGCATCGGCCGAGGGTGCATCCGGGATGCCGCCCTGGTCCGTGGTGGGGGCGGTGGCGGTCGTGGTCGGCCGGCTCGAGCCTCCGAACACGCCGAGGTAATAGAGTGCGGCACCGACGCCGATCACGACCACGAGGACGGCGGCGACGATCGACAGGATCGGCACCAGCCGGCTCCGGCGCGGCGGCGCCTCGTCGTCGTAGACTGGGTGCTCGTGCTCCACGGCATAGTGGCCGTCGCCACCGTCGTCGGCCGCATAGGCGTCGTGCTCGTCGGCATAGCCCGCGTGCTGATCCTCGGCGTAATGCTCGCCGTGGTCCTCGGGCTGCTGATAGCGGGCGCGCCGGCCACCCTGATCGTAGCGGCGTCGTTCATCGGTATCGTTGTACATCTCGGCTTTTCTCTCGCTCCCGGCGACGGCCGGGCACATTTCGCCAAAGACCGGTACGACCAGCACGAATCAGTGCCGTGCATCCTGCACCAAAGCGGCATCGCGGAAAATCCGCTGCATTCCAGCCCGTTTTAGGGCGAGGTGAGCGCGTTTTGCCGCATCGGGCTTCAACATCCTCCGTTGCGGGCAATTTCGGCATATGGTTTGTGTCTGTTCTCGACTCGGTCGAAAGTAGCGGCCGGCGCCCGTGGCGTGCCGTGTCAGGTGGCCTGTGCTAGGCTGCGCCGGCGCACCGACCGCGTTGATTGGGGGTAAGGAGGGAAGCTTGAAGCAGGCATTTTCGTGGCCGGGGATTTTCACGGCGGTAGTTGGCCTCGTTTTGATGGGGTTCGGCATCGCGCCCGCGTCGGCCGTCGTCGGCCAGCCGAAGCCGTGGGAAGTCACGATGCAGCCGGCGGCTTCGCCGATCATGTCGATGGTCCGCGCCTTCAACAACGGCACGCTGCTGGTGATCACGGTCATCGTGCTGTTCGTGCTGGCGCTGCTGGTGATCGTCATGATCCGCTTCAACGCCCGCAGGAACCCGGTGGCATCCAAGACCAGCCACAACACGCTGGTCGAGGTGGTGTGGACCGTGGTGCCGATCCTCATCCTCGTCGGCATCGCCCTGCCGTCCTTCACGCTGCTGATCGCCCAGCACGACCCGGCCCGGGCGCTGCCGAGCTACGATCCCGAGAAGACGCTGACGGTGAAGGCGACGGGCAGCCAGTGGTACTGGTCCTACAGCTATCCCGATCATGAGGGCGTCGACTTCGATTCGATCATGCTCACCGACGCCGAGATCACCGACCCGGCCACCCAGCCGCGCCTGCTCGCCGTCAACCACGAGATGGTGGTTCCGGTCGGCACCGTGATCGACATGCAGGTGATCGGTGCGGACGTGATCCATTCGTTCGCCGTTCCCTCGCTCGGCTTCAAGATCGACGCCGTTCCCGGCCGCCTCAACTCGATCTGGTTCCTGGTCGAGCAGGAGGGCGTCTACTACGGCCAGTGCTCCGAGCTCTGCGGTCGTGACCACGCCTTCATGCCGATCGCCATCCGCGCCGTGAGCCAGGAGAAGTTCGACGCCTGGGTCGTGGCCGCCGCCGAGGACATCGACACCTCCTATGCGGTCCTGACGGGCCCGGGTGCCGAGGTCATGTCGCCGGAAGGCGCCGCGGCGAGCGAGTAACAGTTTCTGCGATTTCCGAGTGCCCCCGAGCGGGCAGGCGGCAGTAAGACAAGGAGACGGACATGTACGGCAGCGAGGCGCATGATCACGCGCACGACCATCCGACGGGATGGCGCCGTTGGCTCTTTTCGACCAACCACAAGGACATCGGGACGCTCTACCTGATCTTCGCGATCATCGCGGGCATCATCGGTGGCGCCTTGTCGGTCGGCATCCGGCTCGAGCTGATGCAGCCCGGCATGCAGATCTTCAGCGATCCGGAGCTGTTCAACGTGTTCACCACGTCGCACGGCCTGATCATGATCTTCTTCATGGTCATGCCGGCGCTGATCGGCGGGTTCGGCAACTGGTTCGTGCCGATCATGATCGGCGCGCCGGACATGGCGTTCCCGCGCATGAACAACATCTCGTTCTGGCTGCTGCCGCCGGCCTTCCTGCTGCTGATCATCTCGCTGTTCATGCCGAGCGCCCCGGGCGCCACCGGCGTCGGCGGCGGCTGGACGATGTACCCGCCGCTGTCCTCGACCGCCGGCCAGCCCGGCCCGGCCGTCGACTTCGCGATCCTGGCGCTGCACATCGCCGGTGCCTCCTCGATCCTCGGCGCGATCAACTTCATCACCACGATCTTCAACATGCGCGCGCCCGGCATGACGCTGCACAAGATGCCGCTGTTCGTGTGGTCGATCCTGGTGACGGT
>JAEVZM010000629.1 GCA_023392225.1 Pseudomonadota bacterium | reverse complement strand
CCGCGGCGCGACCGTTCCGGCGCGCCGCAGGACTGAATCGGCCCGCAGCGTCAGATCGCGCCGTCGCCCTCAGGATGAGGAACCGGCTCTGGCACACGCCCTCGGCGTCGAGGAAGCGGCGGGAATCGTCGTCCGAGAGCCGTCCGTGCCAGTAGTCGGAGAGGAACGCCTTGTCGCCGGAGAAGGCATCGGCAAGGCAGGCGGCGAACGGCTGGCAGGCCTCGTCGGGATAGCCGGCGACGGCACAGCGCATCTCCGACTGGGCGACGAACTGGCGCATCAGCGCGGCGTGGCTCGGCCCGACCAGCGGCGCCACCCAGCCGACAATGGGGTAGAGGACGAGCTGGTGCACGAGGTAGATCAAGAGGCTCCAGCGCCCGGCCAGCGCCAGCACCGACCATAGCCGGCCACCCGGCTGCCACTGCCACAGCCGGCGCTCGGGATGGGCGACGACAAGCCGGCCGGCGAACAGGCCGAGCAGCACCACGCCGAACCACGGGAACAGCGGCACGTAGTCGAAGCTCGCCGGCAGCGCGGTGGAGAGGCCCATCCAGTAGAAGCCCCAGCCGTTGAACACGGGGCTGGCGAGGAAATGTCCGCCGATGAGGAAAAAGGCGGCAAACGGCAGCGAAACCCAGGCCGGCGCATAGAGAAACGGCACCGCGAAGAGGCTCGCCAGGAAGATCAGATGCAGGATGCCGAAGAAGACGAAGCCGTTCGGCCCGAACAGGTACCAGGTGGCAACGGTGACCAGCAGCGCCGCGCCGAGGATGATCGCCAGCCGCCGGGCATAGGGTCCCGGCCGCACGCCGTTGCGGTTGGCCAGCACCAGGTTGACGCCGACCAGGAACAGGAAGGTGGCGGCGATGCTGCGGGCAAAGATCCGCCACCCGAGGTCGTTGCCGACATCGGCGCCGATCAGCTGGTAGGCCGACAGGTCCCAGGAGAAGTGATAGATCACCATCGCCAGGATGGCGACGCCCTTGGCGACGTCGATGACGACGATGCGCCGGCTGCGCCGGGAGGACGCGGTGTCGGCGGGCGCTGGGCTGTCGGTGCGGGACATCGTGCCGGGGGTCTCCTTCCGCCGCCCGTCTTCGGCTTCGCCGGCGCGGGCGTCAAGACAGACATGGACATCGCGCGCCCGGGACTGTAATCCCTTTGCCGCGAGCAGGCTGGCCGCGCGGCACGCCTGTTGCAGGATTATGGGGTAGACCCTGTGCCGGCGCGTTTTTCCTCCGCGGCCGCACGAGGGTTTCATTGAGGTTCCGGCGTCGCGTTTTCGCTTGGATTCGCCGGGGTTGGGCGTTACATGGCCTGATCAGCAAAGGGATCGCCAAAAACACATGTCCTCGACATTCGACGTAGTCGCGAAGGTCATTTCCGAAACCAGCGAGATTCCGCTCGAGCAGATCACGCCCGAGTCGCATGCGATCGACGATCTCGGCATCGACAGCCTCGACTTCCTGGATATCGTCTTCGCCCTGGACAAGAAGTTCGGCATCAAGATCCCGCTCGAATCGTGGACCGAAGAGGTCAACGAGGGGCGTGCCAAGGTCGAGGACTACTTCGTCCTCAAGAACCTCTGCGCACGCATCGACGAGCTGGTCGCGGCAAAGAAGGCATCCTGATCTCCGGCCATGCGTCTCGAATACTTCGACATGATCGACTCGGTCGATGTGTTCGACGTGGAAAACGGCCACGTCGAGACCACGTCGCGGGTCCCGGACCAGAGCACGGTCTTCGAGGGCCATTTCCCGGGCCATCCGATCCTGCCGGGCGTGATGCTGCTCGAGACGATGAACCACACGTCCGGCTACCTGCTGCTCGGCATGAACAATTTCGGCCGCCTGCCGTTCTTCGCCGGCGCCAAGCGGGTCAAGATCCGCAAGTTCGTGACCCCCGGCATGGTGATGAAGACCACCTGCGACCTCGTGCACGAGGGCTCGGGCTTCTGCATCACCCAGAACACCATTAAGGTCGATGGCGAACTCATCGCCGACGCTGAGCTGACCATGATGGTGATGGACTTCCCGAGCCCGGAGCTGCCCGAGCTGGTCCAGCAGCGGGCCCGGCAACACGGCGTAGCCCTCGGGCTGACCGCCTGACGGGAACCGAAATGGCACGCGAGGTCTGGATTACCGGCATCGGGCTGACCTCGTCGCTGGGCGAGGGTACCGACGCGCATTGGCAGGCGATGGCGCTGGCCGATCCGGCGCGCCCGGTCGTCGACACGACGAGCTTCGCCCCCTACCCCATCCATCCGATGGTGCCGCTCGAGTTCGAGAAGCAGATTCCGAAGGGCGGCGACCGCCGGCAGATGGAGAACTGGCAGCGGGTCGGCACCTACACCGCCGGCCTCGCGCTCGACGATGCCGGCATCTCCGGCAATCTCGACATCCTCTCCAACACCAACATGGTGATCGCCGCCGCCGGCGGCGAGCGCGACCTGTCGGTCGACCAGACCGTGCTCGAAGGCGTCGGCCAGGCGCCGAAGCCGGAAGAGTTCATCAACGAGCGGCTGTCGAACGACCTCCGCCCGACGCTGTTCCTCGCCCAGCTGCCCAATCTCGTCGCCGGCAACATCGCCATCGTCCACAAGGTCACCGGCTCGTCCCGCACCTTCATGGGCGAGGAGCTGGCGAGCGTCAGCGCCGTCGAGATCGCGGCCCGCCGCATCGCAGCCGACCAGGGCGACATCTTCCTCGTCGGCGGCGCGGCACTGGCCGAGCGCAAGGACGTGCTGCTCGTGCTGGCCGGTGCCGGCTGGGCGTGGCATGGCGACCTCGCCTCGGTGTGGGCGCGGCCCGAGCAGGGCGGCGGCACGGCCCTCGGCTCGGTCGGCGCGTTCCTGGTGCTCGAGGCGCGCGAGCATGCCGAGAAGCGCGGCCGCACGCCCTATGCCCGGCTCGGCAGCGTGCTCTCCGGCCGCAGCCGGCGCGAGCCCGGACAGGCCGCGGCGGTGGCCTCGGGTCAGTTCGACACCATCCGCAAGGAAGCCGGCGACCGGCGTCTCGCGGTGCTGTCGGGCGCCAACGGCATTCTCCAGCCGACCCGCGAGGAGCGCGACTGGCTGGCCGGCCTCAAGGCCGAGGGCGCGATCGACACGGTCCGCTCGGTGCCCAACATGCTCGGCCATTGCATCGAGGCGGTGTTCCCGGCGATGGTGGCGCTCGGCGCCCTGTCGCTGTCGCGCGGCGCCTTCTACCGGAGCGCGGACGACACCGGCTTCGAGCCGGCCGGCACCGACGCGCCGGAAGCGGTCCTGGTCAACTCCTGGGGGTCGTGGCGGGGCGAGGGCATGGGACTGGTTCTGCCCGCAAAGTGACGGGCAAGGAGGGTTCGATGAGTTCGAAGGTCAGGGATTCCCGCGGCCGCCCCGTGGTCGCGATCACCGGTGTGGGTGTCGTCTCCTCGCTCGGGGTCGGCCTCGACGACAACTGGTCGGCGCTGGTCGCCGGCAAGTCCGGCATCCGGCGGATCACTCGCTTCCCGACCGAGCACCTGCGCACCACCATCGCCGGCACGATCGATTTCATCGACGACGACAAGCGCGACCTCAAGCTCGCGATCGGCGAGCTCGCCACCGACGAAGCGGTGCGGATGGCCAGGATCGGCGCGCCGGGCGACTTCCCCGGGCCGCTGTTCACCGCGATCCCGCCGGTCGAGCTCGGCTGGGTGGCACGCCGCCGCCTCTACGATTCCGGCGATCCGGCGATCGTCGACGCCTATGACCGCATGGCCGCCGTCGCCGAGGGCCTCAACGACCGCAGCCAGTTCGAGCGCGTGATGTATGGCTGGGTGGCCGAGAAGCTCGCCGACCGCTTCGGCACTAAGGGCGCCCCGGTGTCGCTGACCACGGCCTGCGCCTCCGGCGCCACCGCGATCCAGCTCGGCGTCGAGGCCATCCGCCGCGGCGAGACCGAGGCCGCGCTCTGCGTCGGCACCGACTGCTCGGTGACTGCCGAGGAGGTGGTGCGCTTCTCGCTCCTCTCCGCGCTCTCATCCGCCAACGCCGCACCGGAGGAGGCCTCCAAGCCGTTCTCCAAGAACCGCGACGGCTTCGTCATCGCCGAGGGCGCGGCGGCGCTGGTGCTCGAGGACTACGACGCGGCAGTCGCCCGCGGCGCCACGGTCCTCGCCGTGATCCGCGGTGCCGCCGACAAGAACGACGACTTCCACCGCACCCGCTCCAAGCCGGACGGCTCGGCGGTGATAGCCGCGCTCCGCCAGACGTTCGATGACGCCGGCATGCATCCGGACGAGATCGAGTACATCAACGCCCACGGCACCGGCACGCCCGAGAACGACAAGATGGAGGCCTTCGCGCTCGAGGCCGTGTTCGGCGAGCGCCTCCGCGGCGTGCCGATCAGCTCCAACAAGTCGATGATCGGCCACACCCTCACCTCCTCCGGCGCGCTCGAGGCGGTGTTCTCGGTGAAGACGATGCAGAGCGGCATCATCCCGCCGACGATCAACTACAAGGTGCCCGACCCGAGCATCAATCTCGACGTCGTGCCCAATGTCGCCCGGGAGCAGAAGGTCGGCGTCGTGCTCTCCAACTCCTTCGGCTTCGGCGGCCAGAACGCCTGCGTCATCATCTCGGCCGAGCCGGCGTAAGCCGCCGCGGCCGCAACGGACGTTTTTCCCATGCGTGCACTGCAGCTCCTCGACAGCCGCCAGCTTGCGGTCGTCGACCTTCCCGACCCGCCGCCCCCCGCACCGGGCGAGGTGCAGGTGCGGATCGGCGCCGTCGCCCTCAACCACATCGACGTGTGGGGCTGGCGCGGCATGGCCTTCGCCAAGCGGAAGCTGCCGATCATCGTCGGGGTCGAAGCGGCCGGCACCATCGCCGCGGTCGGCGAGGGCGTCACCGACCGCGTCGTGGGGCAGCCGGTGGCGCTGTTCGGCGCCGAGACATGCGGCACCTGCCCGGCCTGCCGCGAGGGCCGCGACAACCTCTGCGTCAACGTATCCGGCATCCGCGGCTTCCACATCGACGGCCTGTGCCGCGAGAGCATCAACCTCAAGGCCCGCTACACGATTCCGGCCCCCGGCATCCCAGTCGAGGCCGCGGCCTGCGCGCCGGTGACCTTCGGCACGCCCGAGCACATGCTGTTCGACAATGCCAAGCTGAAGGCAGGCCAGACCATCCTCGTCCAGGCCGGCGGCAGCGGCATCGGCACCGCCGCGATCCAGCTCGCCAAGGCGGTCGGCGCGACGGTGATCACCACCGTCGGCAGCGACGACAAGATCGAGAAGGCGAAAGCGCTCGGTGCCGACCACGTGATCAACTACCGCGAGGAGCGCTTCGAGGGCGTGGTGCGCAAGATCACCAAGAAGGAAGGCGTCGACGTCGTGTTCGAGCATGTCGGCCCGGACACCTTCGCCCAGAGCATGTTCTGCCTGAAGCGCGGCGGCACGCTCGTCACCTGCGGCTCGACGACCGGCATCAACTGCGAGATCAACCTCTTCCAGCTCTACCAGCAGCAGCTGCGGCTGATCGGCAGCTTCGGCTGCACGATCCGCAACCTCGGCGATGCGCTCAAGAAGATCGCCGACGGCACGGTCAAGCCGGTGATCGACTCCATCATCCCGCTCGAAGGAATCGACGCCGCCCTCGCCCGGCTGGAATCGCGCAACGTGTTCGGCAAGATCATCGTGACCCTGTGAGCAAAGACCACGGCAGTCGGCAGTCGTCGGTCGGCCGTCGGGACGAGGCGGAGGAGGCCAAGGCCTCGCCCGCGAAGAAGAAGCGCCGCAACCGGCGGAAGCTCTCGCAGAGCTCGATCGACCGGCTCAAGACCCAGACCGAGAAGCGGTCCCGCCGCGAGGCGAAGAAGCGGCGCCGCGATTCCCTTGTCGGGCGGGCCGGCAACTCGGACTTCGTCCAGCGCCGGCTGGCCGGCGCCATGCGCTTCGTCTTCACCTGGTCGCGGAGCGTCGGTCGCGCCCGGGCGACCCGGACCGCGGCGCGGGTGACCCGCAGCCTCTCGCGCTTCAGCAGCGAGAATGCCCTCGCCGCCGCCAACCTCGCCGCCGCCTATCCCGAGAAGAGCCAGGAGGAGCGCGACCGCATCCTCACCGGCGTCTGGGAGAATCTCGGCCGGCAATCGGTCGAATACGCCTTTCTCCAGGAGCTGGTCGACGGCTTCGACCCCGATCACCCCAATGACGGGCCGATTGAGGCGGTGGGCATGGAGCACGTGCAGGCGCTGCGCGACAGCGGCAAGCCGGCAATCCTGTTCGGCGCCCATCTCGGCAATTTCGAGTTGACCCCGGCGCTCGCCGCCAAGCTCGGCCTGCCGGTCACGGCGCTGTTCCGCCCGCCGACCAACCCGCACATCGCCGCCGAGATCGAGAAGCGCCGCAACAACTATCTCGGCCGCATGGTGGTCTCCGGCCCCGGCGCGGCGCTCGAGGTGGCGGACGCACTGAAGAAGGGGCGCCATATCGGCGTCCTCATCGACCAGCGCATCACCGGCGGCCAGGTCATCCCGTTCTTCGGCCGGCCGTCCTTCTCCAACCCGCTGGTCGGCATCATGGCGCGGGTGTTCAACTGCCCCGTCCATGGCGGCTATGCGGTGCGCCTGCCCGACGGCCGGTTCCGGGCGGTGATGACGCCACCGCTCGAGCTGCCCCGCGACGAGCGCGGACGGATCGACGCCCAAGGCGCCAATATCGTCGTCCACGGCATGGTCGAATCCTGGATTCGGCAATACCCCGACCAGTGGCTGTGGCTGCACGACCGCTGGCGCGTCGGCCGGAAGGGCCAGAAGGAACTCGCGGACAAGACCTGAGCCCCTGCGACGGACGGTTCCTTCCCTCGCGCCCGCGCCCCGACGCGGCCCCGGCGCCGCGGCAGTCCGCCCCATTGCCAGCTCCCGGCGGCAGGCATATCTCTCGACAGTCGAAAAGATTCGAGGCCGGTTGGTTATTCCGGCCCCCGCACTTGCGGGATCCAGTCGCGCCTTCGGGCGCGAACCCACGGCACCAACCCAACAACGGGTGGTGCTGACGGAACTGGTTTCGGTCCTGTCATCTCCACCCAAAGACGGAGAAAGACATGACCGACCGAAAGACCCTTCTTCTCGCCCAGGTCTTCATCATCTGCATGATGGCCGCATCGATGTCCGGCATCATGAGCCTCATCGCCATGGGGCCGTCCATGGCATGGCTCGGCGCATGGCCGCGGCAGTTCATCACCGCCTGGCCGATCGCCTTCGTGCTCACGCTCTTCACCAGCACGCTGGGGTTCCGGCTGGCCGGAGCGCTCACCAGGAGCCGGGCGGAGCGCTCCGAGACCTGAGGGCAGGACGGGACCGCCACGCCCCTTCCCCCACGCGGCGACTCATGCCACGTTCCCGGGATGTTCACGGACCTCGCCAGCATCGCCGCGCCGGTCGACGGCCGCCAGTCCGAGCGCGCCGCCGCCATCCAGCGTGGCGTCGGGCGCCTGCTCCGTGCCCGGGGCTTCGCTATCGTCACCGAGCTGCCGCTCGCCACCGGCCGGCGCGCCGACGTGGTCGGGCTCGGCGCCTCGGGCGAGGTCTGGATCGTCGAGATCAAGTCCTCGATCGAGGACTACCGGGTCGACCGCAAGTGGCCCGACTACCGCTGCTCCTGCGACCGGCTGTTCTTCGCCACCCATGCCGCGGTGCCGGCTGAGATCTTTCCCGAGGATGCCGGACTGATCATGGCCGACGCCTATGGCGCCGAGCTTCTCCGCGAGGCGCCCGAGCACCGGCTCGCCGCCGCGACCCGGAAGGCGATGCTGCTCCGCTTCGCCCAGGCCGCCGCGCACCGGCTGCACGGCCTGGTCGACCCCGCTGCCGGTAACCCCGGCTGGTAGGGCGCCCTAGTCGTTCGGCTGCGGGCCCTCGTAGCCCTCGACGATGAACACCTCGACATCGGCCGAGTTGCCGCGTGCTTCGATCGCCTTCTGGTACTCGGGCGAGTTGAAGCAGGCGACGGCGGTATCGTAGTCGTCGAACTCGACGATGACGTTGCGCGGCCAGGCCTCGCCGGCCAGCGCCTCGTACTTGCCGTTGCGCACCACGAAGCGGCCACCATACTTCTTGAACGCCAAGCCGTTGATCGCGAGGTAGTTCTTGTAGGCCTCGGGGTCGTGAATCCGGGCGCGCGCGATCCAGTAGCCTTTGCTCATCATGCAGTCCTTGCTTCAAGGGCGGAGTCGATCTCGCCGACGATCGCGGCGGCGGCCCGGCGC
>JAEVZM010000459.1 GCA_023392225.1 Pseudomonadota bacterium | reverse complement strand
GCCGGACGGCGCATCCGGGTTGACGCTCGCCACCACCAGCATCGGCACCGAGTCGCCATGGGCCTGGCCCATCGCCGTGAGGATGTTGGTGAGCCCCGGCCCTGTGATGGTGAAGCAGGCGGCCGGGCGGCCAGCGGCACGGGCGAAGCCGTCGGCCATGAAGCCCGCGCCCTGCTCGTGGCGGGGGGTGACGTGGCGGAGGCCCGAGCGCGGCAGGCCGCGATAGAGCTCGACATTGTGGATGCCGGGAATGCCGAAGACATGGGTGATGCCCGCGGCGGCCAGGCGGGCCGGAATGGTCTCGCCGACGCTCGGCATGGTCAGGCCGTCTTCAGCACGCAGAGCATCTCGAACAGAAGGTTCGCCGCGGTCAGGGCGGTGTTGCCGGTGGTGTCGTAGGGTGGTGAGACCTCGACCAGATCGCAGCCGACGAGGTTCAGGCCCCGGCAGCCGCGCACGATCTCGAGCGCCTGCGGCGTCGTCAGCCCGCCGATCTCCGGCCTGCCGGTGCCGGGGGCGAAGCCGGGATCGAGCGAGTCGATGTCGTAGGTGAGGTACACCGGGTGGCTGCCGATCTTCTCGCGCACCCGCGCCATCAGCGGCGCCAGCGACTTGTACCAACACTCTTCCGCCTGGACGACCTCGACCCCCTGCTCGCGCGACCAGTCGAAATCGTTGCTGGCATAGCCGGTGCCGCGCAGCCCGATCTGGAAGGAGAGCTCCGGCACGATCGCCTTCTCCTCGATGGCGCGGCGGATCGGCGTGCCGTGGGCGATGGGCTCGCCGAACATCTCCTCGTTGATGTCGGCATGGGCATCGATGTGGATCAGTGCCACCGGGCCGTGGTGTGCCGCCATCGCCCGGAGGATCGGATAGACCATGGTGTGGTCGCCGCCCATCGAGATCGGGATGCAGCCGGCGGCGAGGATGGTCGAGATGGAATGCTCGATGATCCCGACCGCCTTCACGAGGTCGTAGGGGTTGACCGGGACGTCGCCGACATCGGCCACCTTCATGCGCTCGAAGGGCGCCGCGCCGCTCGCCATGCTGTAGGGCCGAAGGAAGCTCGACTCGGTCCGGATCTGCCGGGGGCCGAAGCGGGTGCCGCTCCGGTTCGAGGTGCCGCCGTCGATGGGGATGCCGACGAAGCAGGCGTCGAGGCCCTCGGCCGATTCGGCGAAGGGCAGGCGCATCATCGTGGCGATGCCGCCGAAACGCGGCATCACGTTGCCGCTTAGCGGCGCGTTGAACTGGCTCATCTCACTCACTCTCCCTCGTCGGCGGGCGCGGCCATGCGGGTGGGGCCACCGAACAGGCCGCTCCAGCCCGAGTACTTGGACAGGCGGGTCATCACGAAGACGTCGACCCGGATGACGCCCTCTATCCGGGCGAGCGTGTCGGTGGTGAAGTCGACCACTGAATCCGGCGTCCGCACCCAGGCCTCGAGGATGAGGTCGTAGCCGCCGGTGGTGAGGCCGAGGAACTGGATCTCCTCGATCTCCTTCAGCGCCGCCTCGACGGCGAGGATGCGGCTCGCCTCGGCCTTGATGCCGATGATCGCTGCCGTGCGGAAGCCGAGCTTGGCGGGGTCCGCGGCGCAGACGAACTTGATGATCCCGTCCTTTTCGAGCCGGGTCCGGCGCCGGCGCACCGTCGCCTCCGAGATGTCGAGCGCGGTGGCGACGACGAGGTTCGCGACCGGCCCCTCGCGCAGCAGGAACTCGATGATGCGATGATCGGTTTCGTCGATATTCGTCACGAAGTAGCCATCCAATGCACAAATATCGTCATATCACGCTCAATTTCCGAATGAAAGCGTCGCATTGGGATCTCATTCCGTGATGGGAGTCCCATGCTGCGTCTGAACGGTCTCGGTTGAAGTTGCAGGCTCTACGGAGCGTGGGGCTACCATTCCCCGTGAGGAGACACGCTACGGTGATTGCGTGCGTGGCGATGGTGCCAGAGCGTGTTCTCACTAGCTGAAGCTGCCGTCAGTTCGCTGCCACGACCGCCTTCCGCGCGTTCCGGAGATCGCTGGCTCGTCCCGGCGCGGCAAGAATGCGCCACCAGCTGCCGTTGGGTTCGTCTTTTCTCGAGTCGGACGAGTCGAGCTGCGTCGCCGCAGCCAACTTCATGAACGACGGAGGCATGTCGGCGCTCTAGCCGCCTGAGAACGTCCAGACAGTGGCCCTTGCCATGAAGCTCCGTCCGTCCATGGCAACGCACTACCGGCCGCAGGTGGAGGGACTGACGAGTGTCCCAACGCAGACGAGAACCGGATGGAGGCAGCCGATCTATGACGGTCTCTCATCGATCGAATCGAGTTGACCCCCAACGCCGAGGGCAAGCTCGACATCGACCTCTATGGCGATCTCGCCGGTATCTTGGGCCTAGCCGCAAGAAGAAACGGGCCGCTCGATCCGAGCGACCCGTTTCTCAAGGAGGCAATTATGGTTGCGGGGACAGGATTTGAACCTGTGACCTTCAGGTTATGAGCCTGACGAGCTACCG
>JAEVZM010000326.1 GCA_023392225.1 Pseudomonadota bacterium | reverse complement strand
CGGAGCGAGGGGCTCGAGGCGCAGATCGCGGTGCTCGGGGTCGAGCGGGCCGATCGCATCGCCGCGCTTGACCGGCGCTCCGCCGAGCACAGTGCGCTCGAGGGCGCGTTGGCGCGGAGCCGAAGCGAGAGCGAAAGCCTGGCAGCCACCATCGCCACGCTCGAGGCCGAGCGCGCGGAGCGCGTGGTGGAGCTCGCGCGGCACGGCGAGGAAGTGGCGCGCCTCCGTGCGGCCCTTGCCGGTCATGCCGGGGAGGTGCCGGCGCCGTCGTCCGAAGACGTCGGCGACAACGTCCGGAAGGCGCTCGAATCGATCGAGGCCGAGAAGGCGGCGCTCGAAGCCCGACTCGCGGCGCTGACGGCCGAGCATGCGGCGGCGCTGGCTGAGAACGCGACCTTGCGTGCCCACCCCGAGGCCGATGGCGGGGCGTCCTCGGACGCTGCCATCCGCGTCCGGCTGGCGGAGATCGCGGCGAATGTGCTGACCCTGACGCGCGCTTCGGCCAATGGCGGTGCCGGGGAGGGCACGCCGGGCGCGGACAAGGCGAGCGGCGACAGGGGGAATGGCGCCGGCCACCTGCACGCGGTTCCTGCCACGGAAGGCGGCTCGCCGGAGGTGGCGTCGAAGCCGGAAACCGGCCCCACGCTCGCCGAGCGTATCCGCTCCCTTCAGCAGGTCGCACGGCACTAGCCGGTCGCCCGGGGGCCGACGCAACTGCGGTCCAGGGCGTCCCAAGGCGCCCAGGTTCGCGGGGCGCTCAGACCTGCAGCGTCCGGTCGAGGAGGGTCATCCCGCGCGGGCGCAGGACCCTTGAAGCGGCGCTCCGCGGCGGCGCCTGCAACTCCAGCGATGGCCGGTTGGTGGTGTCGCGCCCCGGCACCGTGTCATGAAGTCCCGGTACCGGCGTCGGGTTTGTGCCCGGTCCTCCGTGCCGTGCTCGAAGCCTCGGTCTCGGCCATGTCCAGCAGGTAGGCGAGGAAGGGCAGCCCGGAGTGCGACGCCAGGCCCTTGAGGCCACGAGCCATGGCTTCGATGTACTGGGCGGCTGCCCGGGGATCGCCGGGTTCCGCGTCGGTGGGGTCAGACTTCATGGTCGGCGGGGACTCAATGGGGAGGATAAATACAACCGGAAGTTGTCGATCTGTATTATTGTAATCATAGAGAGTTATGACGTGCAAGGGATTTTGCCGGATTCTGGCAGAATTCCGCCATTTCCTACGAGTGATTGACAGCCTTGATGGTTTTTTGGATTGTCGCCCGCCGGTCCAGCACCAGGGCGGCGCGCTTGGAACAGCGCCGGACCACGCCCATTTAACCGACCCGAACCCGCTCTTTGAGGCCCATTCAGGCGTCCATGGATATCGTCATCGTAGAATCGCCTGCCAAGGCCAAGACGATCAACAAGTACCTGGGCTCCGGGTACCAGGTGATCGCATCATATGGGCATGTGCGCGACCTTCCCTCGAAGAACGGGTCGGTCGATCCCGAGCATGACTTCGAGATGCACTGGGAGATCGACGGAAAGTCGGGAAAGCGACTTTCGGAGATCGCCGCGGCAGTGAAGGATGCCGACCGCCTGATCCTCGCCACCGACCCGGATCGGGAAGGCGAGGCGATCTCCTGGCACCTGCTCGAGGTGCTCCGCTCGAAGCGGGCGGTGAAGGACAAGCCGGTCGAGCGCGTCGTGTTCAACGCGATCACCAAGGACGCGATCCTCGACGCGATGCGCAATCCGCGGCAGATCGATTCCGACCTGGTCGATGCCTATCTGGCGCGCCGGGCGCTCGACTATCTGGTCGGCTTCACCCTGTCGCCGGTGCTGTGGCGGAAGCTGCCGGGTGCCCGCTCCGCGGGGCGGGTGCAGTCGGTGGCGCTGCGGCTGGTCTGCGACCGCGAGCGCGAGATCGAGCTGTTCGTTCCGCGCGAATACTGGAGCGTCGGGGTCACGCTCGAGACCCCGGCCGGTGCCCGTTTCGTCGCCCGTGCCGTCGGCTTCGACGGGCAGAAGCTCGGCCGTCTCGACATCCCCGACGAGGCGACGGCGCGCGCCATCGAGGCCGCACTCCGCTCCGGCGCCTTCGGCGTGGCTGCCATCGAGGCCAAGCCGCTCCGCCGCAATCCGCCGCCGCCCTTCACCACCTCGACCCTCCAGCAGGAGGCTTCGCGGAAGCTCGGCTTTGCCGCCGCCCGCACCATGCAGGTGGCCCAGCGCCTCTACGAGGACGGCTACATCACCTATATGCGGACCGACGGCGTTGACCTCGCGCCCGAGGCGCTGTCCGCGATCCGCGGCGTCGTCGCCAAGGAATACGGCGACCGCTACCTCCCGGAGCGTCCGCGCCACTACCAGGTCAAGGCCAAGAACGCCCAGGAGGCCCACGAGGCGATCCGACCGACCGACGTCTCGCGCCTGCCGGGCTCGGTGCGGCTCGAGGGCGAGCAGGCCCGCCTTTACGAGATGATCTGGCAGCGGACCATGGCCTGCCAGATGAGCGCCGCCGAGTTCGAGCGCACCACCGTCGACATCGACGCCGGTACCGACGCCAGGAAGGTCGGGCTCCGGGCCACCGGCCAGGTCGAGCGCTTCAACGGCTTCCTCGCGGTCTACCAGGAAGGCCGCGACGACGTGCCGAAGTCCCGCCGCGGCGAGGACGAGGACGATGACGGGCGCCTGCCGCCGATGAATGTCGGCGACGCGCTCACCGAGCATGGCATCGCCGTCGAGCAGCATTTCACCGAGCCGCCGCCGCGCTACACCGAGGCGACGCTGATCAAGAAGATGGAGGAGCTCGGCATCGGCCGTCCCTCCACCTATACCGCGACGCTCTCGGTGCTGCGCGACCGCGAATACGTCCGGCTCGAGAAGAAGCAGCTGATCCCCGAGGACAAGGGGCGCCTCGTCACCGCCTTCCTCGAGAGCTTCTTCGAGCGCTATGTCGAGTACGACTTCACCGCCGACCTCGAGGAGAAGCTCGACCGGATCTCCAACGGCGACATCTCCTGGAAGGAGGTGCTCCGCGAGTTCTGGCGCCAGTTCTCGGCCGACGTCGCCGAGACCAGCGACCTCCGGGTCGCCGAGGTGCTCGACGCGCTGAACGACATCCTCGGCCCGCACATCTTCCCGACGCGCGAGGAAGGCGGCGACCCGCGTCTCTGCCCCTCCTGCGGCACCGGCAAGCTGTCGCTGAAGCTCGGCAAGTTCGGCGCCTTCGTCGGCTGCTCGAACTATCCCGAGTGCCGCTACACGCGCCAGCTCGCCGTCGCCGGCGAGGGCGCCAATGGCGGCGAGATCGGTGGCGACGGCACCAGGGTCCTCGGGGTCGATCCCGAGTCCGGCCTCGAGGTCTCGCTCCGCGCCGGCCGCTTCGGCCCGTATGTCCAGCTCGGCGAGGCTGGCGAGGACGGCGAGAAGCCGAAGCGTTCGAGCCTGCCGCGCGGCTGGGATGCGGCAACGCTCGATCTCGCCCAGGCGATCG
>JAEVZM010000275.1 GCA_023392225.1 Pseudomonadota bacterium | reverse complement strand
GGGTCGACCCAGACCGCCGCTGTCCAGCAGCCGCCCACGATCAGGGCGCCCTCCGAGCCCGACCTCGCCTATGGCGCCTTCCAGCGCGGCTACTACCTGACTGCCTTCGACATCGCCATCGGCCGTGCCGAGGCCGGCGACGTCGCCGCACAGACGCTGATCGCGCTCATCTACGAGAACGGCTACGGCGTGCCGCAGGACTTCGCCAAGGCGGTCGAATGGTACAGCCTCGCCGCCGACGCGGGCGACCGCGAAGCCCAGTTCGCCTTCGGTATGATGCTGATGCAGGGCCGCGGCGTCGCCCAGGACCGCAACCGCGGCGCCGACTATATCGAGAAGGCCGCCAACCAGGGCCAGGTCGACGCGATGTACAATCTCGGGCTGCTGCTGCTCGAAGGCTCGCTCCGCCAGTCCGACCCGCCCCGGGCCGCGCAGCTGCTCGCCGCCGCGGCGGAATCGGGCAGTCCCGATGCCCAGTACGCCATGGGCCAGCTCTATTCGGCCGGCGTCGGCGTCAGCAAGGACGAATCGCGTGCCATCCAGTGGTATGCCTCGGCGGCACGGATGGGCATCGTCGCCGCCCAGGTCGACTACGCCATCCGCCTGTTCAACGGCGTCGGCGTGACCAAGGACCCGGCAGCGGCAGCCGCCTGGTTCGAGCGTGCGGCGGAGGCCGGTGACCCGATCGCCCAGAACCGTCTCGCCCGCATCCTCGCCATTGGCGTCGGCTCCGCCGCGAACCCGGTCGAGGCGGCCAAGTGGCACTTCCTTGCCCGCAATGGCGGCAAGGATGACGACTGGCTGGACAATTACGTCGCCGGCCTCTCGCCGGAGCAGCGCCAGGCCGCGCTCGACGCCGCGCAGCGCTGGCCGGGCTAGTGCCGGCGGCTCAGGGCTTCCGCTTGTCGATGAAGGCCTGGACGCCGTCGAGCGCCGCCTCGTCCATCATGTTGCAGGCCATCGCCTCGCTCGCCAGCGCATAGGCCTCGGCGATCCCGCCCTCGAGCTGGCGATAGAATAGCGTCTTGCCGGTGCGGACCGCCGCCGGCGCCTTGGCGACGATCTTGGCGACCAGCGCCTCGACCGCGGCATCGAGCTCGTCCGGCGCAGCGACGCGATTGACGAGGCCCCGGATCCGGGCCTCCTCGGCATCGATGAAATCGCCGGTCATCAGCATCTCCATCGCTTGCTTGCGGCCGAGGTTCCGCGACAGCGCGACGCTCGGCGTCGAGCAGAACAGGCCGTAGTTGATGCCGCTCACGGCGAAGCGTGCCTCGCTCGAAGCGACGGCGAGGTCGCACTGGGCGACGAGCTGGCAGCCGGCCGCCGTGGCGATGCCGTGGACACGGGCGATCACCGGCACCGGCAGGCGCTGGATCGCCAGCATCACCTCGGTGCAGGCGGCGAACAGGCCGCGATAGTAGTCGAGGCTCGGCGCCGCCCGCATCTCCTTGAGGTCGTGGCCGGCGGAGAAGGCCTTGCCGGCGCCGGCGATGATCACGGCGCGGACCGTGTCGTCGCGCGCGAGCGCCGCGAGTTCGGCCCGAAGCGTGGCGAGCATCGCCTCGCTCAGCGCGTTCATCGCCCGCGACCGGTTGAGGGTGAGCGTCACCACGCCGCGTGCGTCGCGGTCTGCGAGGACGACGGGGGCTTCGGCGTCGGGCATGGGGCGGCTCCTCCGGGTCAGGCGATCGCGCTGGTCGACTTCGCCAGCTCGCGCAGCTGGTACTTCTGGATCTTGCCGGTCACGGTCTTCGGAATCTCGGCGAAGCGCACCTCGCGCGGCACCTTGTAGGCGGCGAGGAGGGTCCGGCAATGGGCGACGAGCTCCTCCGCCGTCGCGGTCGCGCCGGGCCTGAGCTCCACGAAGGCGAGCGGGGTCTCGCCCCACTTGTCGTCGGGCTTGGCGACCACCGCGCAGGAGGCGACCGCCGGGTGCCGGTAGAGGGCGTCCTCGACCTCGATCGAGGAGATGTTCTCGCCGCCGGAGATGATCACGTCCTTGCTGCGATCCTTGATCTTCATGTAGCGGTCCGGCTCCATCACCGCGAGGTCGCCGCTGTGGAACCAGCCACCGCGGAACGCCGCCTCGGTGGCCTTCCTGTTCTTGAGGTAGCCCTTCATGGTGATGTTGCCGCGGAACATGATCTCGCCCATCGTCGTGCCGTCGTCCGGCGTCGGCGCCATCGTCTCCGGGTCGAGCACCGTCATGCCGTCCTCGAGCACGTAGCGGACGCCCTGGCGGCCATTGAGGCGCACCTGCTCGGCGAGCGGCTCGGCCTGCCAGGCAGGCCGCTTCACGCAGACCGAGGCCGGGCCGTAGACCTCGGTCAGGCCATAGACATGGGTGAGGTCGATGCCGATCCTGGCCATGCCCTCGATCATTGCCGCCGAGGGCGAGGCGGCCGCCACCATGGCGCGGATCGGATGGTCGATACCGGTGCGGAGCTCCTCCGGCGCGTTGATCAGCATGGTGTGGACGATCGGCGCCGCGCAGTAGTGGTCGGCCTTGTGGTCGCGCATCGCGGCGAAGATCGCCGCCGCCTCGACCTTCCGAAGGCAGACATGGGTGCCGCCGACCATCGCGATGGTCCAGGGAAAGCACCAGCCGCTGCAGTGGAACATCGGCAGGGTCCAGAGGTAGACTGCGAAGTTCGGCAGGGTCCAGGTCACGGCGTTGCAGACCGCGTTGAGATAGGCGCCGCGGTGGTGGGTGACGACGCCCTTCGGATCGCCCGTGGTGCCCGAGGTGTAGCTGACGGCGATCGCATCCCATTCGTCGGCCGGGCCTTCGAGGCGGGCGACCGGCGCGTGCGCGGCGAGCAGCGCCTCGTAGTCGTGGCTGCCGAGCCGCTCGCCCGGCCCGGTGTATTCGCTATCCTCGACGTCGATGACGACCGGGCGGCGTCCATGCTCGTCGGCGAGGATGCGCAGTGCCGCCTTCATCGTCGGCGAGAACTCGCGGTCGACGATGACGATCGACGCCTCGCAGTGGTTCATCTGCCAGGCGAGCAGCGCTGCATCGAGCCGGGTGTTGAGGGCGTGGATCACCGCCCCGATGGCGGGCACCGCATAGTGCGCCTCGAGCATCTCGGGCGTGTTGGAGAGCATGACGCTCACCGTCGTGCCCCGTCCGGCGCCGAGCCCGATCAGGGCGGCGGCGAGCCGCGCCGAGCGGTCGCGGGTCGTCGCCCAGTCGTAGCGGCGGCGCCCGTGGATGATCGAGGTCAGGTCGCCGAATACTTCGGCGCTCCGCTCGACGAAGCTCACCGGGGTGAGCGCGGCGAAATTCGCCCGGTTGCGCTCCAGTCCCTCGTCGAAGATGCCCATGGTCCCGTGAAACTCCCCTGGTGGCGTTCTGCCGACGCCTGGCTCCCGGTCTCGTATCGTGGAACGGCCGCGAGCGGCAAGGCACGATGACGAGCGCCCTGCGCGAGAGACTGTGCAGTGTCGCAAAACCGTCACCCAATCGAGACGGAACGGTCAGCCAAGGCGGGTAGCGATTCCGCCCGGAAACGAACAGCGAAACGAACAGCTCCGGGGTGACCATACCGTGCCTGCCGTGACCGTCGAGAAGCTCTCGAAGCGCTTCGGCCGGAAGCACGCCCTCAAGGACGTGAGCCTGGTCATCGAGCCGGGTGAGATCGTCGCCCTGATCGGAGCCTCGGGCTCGGGCAAGTCGACCCTCATCCGCCACATCGCCGGCCTCGAGCGCGGCAGCGGCGATATCGGTCGCATCGAGATCGCCGGCCGGCGGCTCCAGGAAGCCGGGCGGCTGTCGCGCGAGGCGCGGACGATCCGCCATGAGGTCGGCGTCGTCTTCCAGCAGTTCAACCTCGTCGGGCGGCTGCCGGTGATGACCAATGTGCTGGTCGGCCTGCTCGGGCGGATTCCCGGCTGGCGCGGCACCCTCGGCTGGTTCAGTGCCGAGGAGAAGCGGAAGGCCATGGCGGCGCTCGCCCGCGTCGGCATCGCCGAGACCGCACGGCAGCGCTCGTCGACCCTTTCCGGCGGCCAGCAGCAGCGGGCGGCCATCGCCCGCGCCCGGATCCAGGGCGCCCGGCTGCTGCTCGCCGACGAGCCGATCGCCTCGCTCGACCCGGCCTCGGCCAAGCGGGTGATGGAGATGCTGGTCGAGATCAACCGGCAGGACGGCATCACCGTCGTCGTCTCGCTGCACCAGGTCGAATATGCCCGCCGCTACTGCCGGCGCACCATCGCGCTCCGCGACGGCGTGGTCGCCTATGACGGCCCGTCGTCGGCGCTGACCCCGGCCATCCTCCGCGATCTCTACGGCGAGGCGTCCGAGGAGCTGATCCTGCCCGACGGCGACTTCGTCGACCAGCCCGTGCTGCGGGCGGTGCCCCGCCGGGCGCCGGCCGAACCCGTTCTCGCCACGCTCTGAACCCGTCCGGCCCGGTTCAGGGCCGGCACCACAGGAGGTACTGTCCCATGAACATGCTCTTGCGCACCGTCGCCGCTGCGGCGCTCACGGTGTCGGTGTCGTCGGTGGCGCTCGCCGAGACCACCGAGATCAATTTCGGCATCATCTCGACCGAGTCGCAGCAGAACCTGAAGACCATCTGGGACCCCTTCCTGGCCGACATGGAAGCCCAGACCGGCCTCAAGGTGAACGCCTATTTCGCCTCCGACTATGCCGGCGTCATCGAGGGCATGCGCTTCGACAAGGTGCAGGTCGCCTGGTTCGGCAACAAGTCGGCGATGGAAGCCGTCGATCGCGCCAATGGCGAGATCTTCGCCCAGTCGGTGGATGGCGAGGGCAACCCCGGCTACTGGTCGCTGCTGCTCGCCAATGTCGACAGCCCGCTCGCCTCGCTCGACGACGTGATCAAGTGCGACCAGTCGCTCAATTTCGGCCTCGGCGACCCGAACTCGACCTCGGGCTACCTGGTGCCGATGACCTTCGTCTTCGCCAAGAACGCCATCGACCCCAAGACCTGCTTCAAGACCGTGACCAATGCCAACCATGAGACCAACCTCATGGCGGTGGCCAACAAGCAGGTCGACGTCGCGACCAACAACACCGAGAACCTCCGGCGCCTGCAGACCACCAATCCGGAGGCTGCCGCCAAGGTGAAGATCATCTGGCAGTCGCCGCTGATCCCGTCCGACCCGATCGTGTGGAACAAGGACCTCGACCAGGCGGCCAAGGACAAGCTGATGACCTTCTTCATGAGCTATGGCCGCCTTGGCACGCCGGAAGAGGTCGAGAAGGCGCGCGCCGTGCTCGCCGCCCTGCAGTGGGCGCCCTTCCGCCCCTCGTCGGACGCCCAGCTCTACCCGATCCGGATCATGGAGCTGACCAAGGCCATGTTCCAGCTCGAGGCGGATGACAGCCTCTCGGCCGAGGAGAAGGCCGCCCAGCTCAAGGAGCTCGAGGCCAAGAAGGCCGAGTACGAAGTCCTCCTGGCCAAGATCCCGCAGGCCTGAGCCAGACGCGAGACGGCGGGCGGCGCCGCAGTGGCGCCGCTTCGCCAGCCGCAGAGCAACCCGTGAGCACCGCTCCAACCACCGCAGGCGCCGGCCTCCCGCCCCGGGACTGGTCGCGGACGCTGTTCAACCTGGTCGCCTGGGGCGGCCTCATCGCCGCGCTCGTCTGGAGCTTCGCCCCGGCCGAGATGTACCGGTTCGTGAACCTCTTCACCGATGCCGGCAACATGGCCGAGTATGCGAGCGGGTTCCTGCGGCCGAAGTTCAAGGACATCGACTACTATCTCGACCAGATGGTCCTCACCGTGCAGATCGCGGTGTGGGGCACGACGCTGGCCGTGGTCGCCTCGGTGCCGTTCGGCATCCTCTCCTCCAACAACATCGCGCCCTGGTGGGTGTACCAGCCGGTCCGGCGCCTGATGGACGCCTTCCGTGCGATCAACGAGATCGTCTTCGCGGTGCTGTTCGTGGTGGCCGTCGGTCTCGGCCCGTTCGCCGGCGTGATGGCGCTCTTCATCCACACCACCGGCGTCCTCGCCAAGCTGTTCTCCGAGGCGGTCGAGGCCATCGACGCACGCCCGGTCGAGGGGATCCGCGCCACCGGCGCGAGCAAGCTCCAGGAGATCGTCTACGGCGTCATCCCGCAGGTGCTGCCGCTGTGGATCTCGTTCTCGCTGTACCGCTTCGAATCGAACGTGCGCTCGGCCACCGTGCTCGGCCTGGTCGGCGCCGGCGGCATCGGACAGGTGCTGTTCGAGTCGATCCGCGGGTTCTATTATGGCGAGACCGCTGCGATCCTGATCGTGATCGTGCTTACGGTGACCGCCGTGGATCTCGTGTCACAACAGCTCCGCAAACTCGTGATCTGACGATTCGCGATTCAACCTTCCATCCCAGGACCACCATGACCGAGACCGTGTACCGCAATGGCAGGATTGTGCTCGAGGACGAGGTCGTCCGTGCCGACGTCGTGGTCCGCGGCGGCGAGATCGCGGCGATCGACGATCCCGGTCCCGGCTATTCCGGCATCGACCTCGAGGGCGACTGGCTGATCCCCGGCCTGGTCGAGCTGCACACCGACCATCTGGAAGGCCACTACGCCCCCCGCCCCAAGGTGCGCTGGAACCCAATCGCCGCGGTGCAGGCGCATGACGCCCAGATCGCCACCTCGGGCATCACCA
The DNA here is from genome assembly GCA_023392225.1 of Pseudomonadota bacterium. Lineage (GTDB taxonomy): Bacteria > Pseudomonadota > Alphaproteobacteria > Rhizobiales > Kaistiaceae > Bauldia. The sequence goes on along the minus strand of JAEVZM010000275.1, from coordinate 1,206 downwards.
CCGTGTTCGACGCGCTCCGCGTCGGCATGGACGAGGACACCAAGCTCGAGGCGGGCGACATGCAGACGCTGGCCGGCGCCATCGAGGAGAGCCAGCGCCACGGCCGGCTCCGCGCCGAGCACTTCATCCACCTGCGCTGCGAGGTCTCGGCGCCGGACGTGCTCGAAGGCTTCGCCGCCTTCGAGAACGACACCCGCGTCCGCATCGCTTCGCTGATGGACCACACGCCGGGCCAGCGGCAGTTCACCTCGCTCGACGCCTTCCGCACCTACTACATGGGCAAGTCGGGGATGAGCGAGGCGGAGCTCCAGGCCTTCATCCAGCGCCGCCAGGCGCAGGCCGAGAAGTCCTCCGCGATCCACCGCCAGGCGATCTCGGAGATGGCGCGCCAGCGCGGCATCGTGCTCGCGAGCCATGACGACGCGACCGAGGATCACGTCGCCGAGGCGATCGATCATGGTGTGACGCTGGCCGAGTTTCCCACCACGCGCGAGGCGGCCCGGGCATCGAGCGAGGCCGGGATGAAGGTGCTGATGGGGGCGCCCAACATCGTCCGCGGCGGCTCGCATTCCGGCAACATCGCGGCCCACGACCTGGTCTCGGCCGGGCTGCTCGACGTGCTGTCGTCTGACTACTTTCCGTTCAGCCTGGTCCACGCCACCTTCCTGATCGGCCTCGAGGAGGGCGGCATCGGCCTGCCGCGCGCCGTCGCCATGGTCACCGCCAACCCCGCCGCCGTCGCCGGGCTCGACGACCGCGGCACGATCGCCGAGGGCAAGCGGGCCGATCTCGTCCAGGTGCATGTCAACGAGACCGTGCCGGTGCTGCGGTCCGTGTGGCGCACCGGCCGCCGCGTGGTCTGAGTGGCGTGACCGGCCCCGGCACGCAACGCGGAACGCTGGTTCTCGTCGTCGGCCCGAGCGGCGCCGGCAAGGATTCGCTGATCGGATGGTGCAAGGCGCGGCTCGCGGGCGAGGCCGGCGTCGTCTTTCCCCGCCGGGTCATCACCCGCGTCCCCGATGGCGGCAGCGAGGATCACGACAGCCTCACTGAGGCGGCGTTCGAGGCCGCGGTCGGGCGGGGCGACTTCGCGCTCCACTGGCGGGCCCATGGTCTCGGCTACGGCATTCCCGCCGGGATCGCCGGCGACCTCGCCGCCGGCCGGAACGTGGTGGTCAACGTCTCCCGCGCCGTCCTCGACGAGGC
>JAEVZM010000272.1 GCA_023392225.1 Pseudomonadota bacterium | reverse complement strand
AGCTTCGCGGCGCGCTCGAGCAGGCGGGAATGCAGGTAGAACACGTCGCCCGGATAGGCCTCGCGTCCCGGCGGACGGCGCAGCAGCAGCGACATCTGGCGGTAGGCCACGGCCTGCTTCGACAGATCGTCATAGATGATCAGCGCGTGCATGCCGTTGTCGCGGAAGAACTCGCCCATCGTGCAGCCGGCGAACGGCGCCAGGTACTGGAGGGCGGCCGGCTCGGAGGCGGTGGCGGCGACGACGATGGAGTATTCCATCGCGCCGTTCTCCTCGAGGGTCTTCACCAGCTGGGCGACGCTCGAGCGCTTCTGCCCGACCGCGACATAGACGCAGTAGAGCTTCTGGGACTCGTCGCCGGTGTCGTTGACCGACTTCTGGTTCAGGATGGTGTCGATGGCGACGGCGGTCTTGCCGGTCTGGCGGTCGCCGATGATCAGCTCGCGCTGGCCGCGGCCGACCGGGATCAGCGCGTCGATCGCCTTGAGGCCGGTCTGCATCGGCTCGTGCACCGAGCGGCGCGGAATGATGCCCGGCGCCTTGACGTCGACGCGGCGGCGCTCGTCGGACTCGATCGGGCCCTTGCCGTCGATCGGGTTGCCGAGCGCGTCGACGACGCGGCCGAGAAGGCCCTTGCCGACCGGCACCTCCACGATGGCCCCGGTGCGCTTCACCGTGTCGCCTTCGCTGATGTGCTGGTCGGAACCGAAGATCACGACGCCGACATTGTCGCTCTCGAGGTTGAGCGCCATGCCGCGGATGCCGCCGGGAAACTCGACCATCTCGCCGGCCTGGACATTGTCGAGTCCATAGATGCGGGCGATGCCGTCACCGACGGACAGCACGGTGCCGACTTCGGAGACCTGGGCATCGTTGCCGAAGTTCTTGATCTGGTCCTTGAGGATCGCAGAAATTTCTGCGGCGCGGATATCCATCAGCCGACCTCTTTCATGGCGAGCTTGAGTGAACTGAGCTTGGTCTTGAGGGACGAGTCGATCATCCGGCTCCCGACCTTGATGATAAGTCCGCCGATCAGCGACGGGTCGACGCGGGCGTCAAGCGCCACGTCCTTGCCGAGCGAGGCCTTGAGCGCCTCCTTGAGGGCGGCGACATGGGCTTCCGACAGCGGCTCGGCGCTGGTCACCTCGGCCGTCACCTCGCCACGCTTCTCGGAAAGAAGCTTCCTGAAGGCGGCGACGATCGCCGGAGCGGCGAACAGGCGCCGGTTCCGGGCGATGACCTTGAAGAAATTGGCGGCGAGCCCACCGATGCCGGCCTGCTGCAGAACCGCCTCGATGGCGCGGACCTGCTCCTCGGCCGTGTAGATCGGGCTGCGGATGAAGGCCTGCAGGTCGTCGCTCTGGTCGTGGAGCGTGGCGAAGCGGCCGACATCGCTCTCGAGCGCGGCGAGCGCCTTTTCGTCCTCGGCAAGCTCGAAGAGCGCGGTCGCGTAGCGCTCGGCGAGGCCGGAAGTGTCTGAGGAGTGCTTAGCCACCTGTTCCCGTTTCTCCGACGCCAAGGGGCTTCTTTCCGGGAAGCCCGGCCCCTTTTGCTGCAAGGCCTTGTACGGATTTGGTTTTCCGGGCGTGTCCGATCAAGCCGGACCGTCCCCGTGCCCCGAAAGCCGCGGTTCGATTAGCATAGCCCTTGCTCATGGGCAATATGGCGGATTGCGGCGATTTTGCCATCGCGCCGGCCTGATCCCCAGGTCGCGCGAACAGCACCCGACCCAGATCCATCGGTTAGACCGTCCCAATCGCAGCCTGGACCACAGATTGCGACTCGACTCATGCGTGTGTGTGCATTATAATGCACGTATTGAGAGTTTACTCAGTGGATACCACGTGGGGAGGGAAAGCACATGGGTACCGACAATTCGGACGTTCCCGTGAAAGGTGGTCAGGTTCTCGTGCTGTGCGACCGGACCGAGGAATCCAAGGCGGCCGGCAACGCCGCGCAGGCGGAACTCGCGATCGACAAACAGAAGACGGATGCCGTGGTGATCGTCAGCGCAACGGGCTCCGCGGCCTATCGAGGTGGCGGAGGCGTCAACGCAGGTATCGTCCTCTCCATCTTTCTCGACAACAAGGTGGTCGCCCACGACGACTCATTCGAGGGGACCGCATCGAACCTCACCTTTCGGGTCTCCGCCTCGCACACCTTCTATCTCCGAGCGAATCACCCCGCGCAGATCAAAGCGAAGGTCGACCATTACGGTTCCGGCAGCGCCCAGAACGAGCAAACGGAAGTCAGCCTGCATGTGATCGCCATGGCAGCGCGAAAGCCGTAGCCAGAGGCGGGGTCACCGGTCGCCGTAGCGGTCCTGAAGCTGCTCCAGCCGCCGCGTGGTGCGGTCATAGAGGCAGGTGGCCTCGGCGATGCCGGCGCCCGAGCCGCCCCACCATTCATATTCGACCGCGGCGCAGTCCTCTTCCTTGAAGGTGACCCAGGCGCGCTGGGCGGCGATCACGGTTTCTTTCCACGTCTTGCGGTCGGCGGGCGGCACGTAGTCGGCGGCATCGATGCTGGCGAGCACCTTCGGCCAGAAGGCGTTCAGCGCCTTGTCGGCCTTCTGGTAGGCGTCCTGCACGCAGTAGCCGATCTCGACATTGCTGCTGGCATTCTCGCAGCCGGGCACTTCGTCGTCCGCCAAGGCAGGCGCGGCGAGGGCAGGCGCGGCAACGAGCAGGGCGGCGGCGAAGAGCAGGTGGCGCATGGCACGATCCTCCGGGGTTGGCCGGCCCTCAGCCTACAGTCTTCGGCTCGCGCCCGCATCGGTGCCGAGGTGGTCGCGATCCCCGTTGACCGGACCGCGTCTCTCACTATGATCCGCCCCGCCTTCGGGCCCCTGTGGCGGAATTGGTAGACGCGGCAGACTCAAAATCTGTTGCCCGAAAGGGCGTGCTGGTTCGAGCCCGGCCAGGGGCACCAATCTTCAGGTGCGCGACACCGCCTGCCGACCCCATCGCATGGGTTCCAGCTTCGCTCCGCCGACTGCACCCCGCTTGTTGCGCCTCTCCGTGTGCCGCCGTTGCGGCGCGGCGTCGGCGGCACTACTTCGTGGGGGCGACAGAGATCCTCCCGCGAGGCCCCGATGACAGACGCCGGCAACCCCCTTCTCGAGACCTGGACGACCCCATACGGCGCGCCGCCCTTCGAGCGCATCCGGCCCGAGCATTTCCGGCCGGCGCTCGATGCGGCGATGGTCGAGCAGCGCGCTGCGGTCGCAAGGATCGTCGCCGATGCCGAGACGCCGAGCTTCGACAACACCATCCTCCCGCTCGAGCGGAGCGGGCTCCTCCTCGGCAAGGTGGCAGCGGTCTTCTTCGGCCTCGCCGGCGCCGACACCAACGACGCGCTGCAGGCGATCGAGCGCGACGTGGCGCCGCTGCTGTCGCGCCATTCCGACATGATCTTCCTCGATGGCGGGCTCTACGCGCGGATCGAGGCGCTGTGGGCGAGGCGCGACGCGCTCGGGCTCGATGCCGAGCAGGCCCGGGTGCTCGAGCGCTACCGCACCATCTTCGCGCGCGCCGGCGCGGGGCTCGACACGGTCGGCAAGACCCGGCTCGCCGAGATCAACGAGCGGCTTGCCACACTCGGCACGCTGTTCGCCCAGAACGTGCTCGCTGACGAGAAGAGCTGGACCCTGGTGCTCGACGGCGGCGACGATCTCGCCGGCCTGCCCGAATGGGCGCGCTCGGCGGCTGCGGCCGCGGCCGAGGAGCGCGGTCTCGACGGCAAGTTCGTCATCACCCTTGCCCGCTCCTCGATCGAGACGTTCCTCACCTTCTCGACCCGGCGCGACCTTCGCGAGAAGGCCTTTTCGGGCTGGATCGCGCGCGGCGAGACCGGCGGCGACAGCGATAACCGCAAGATCATCGCCGAGATCGCCCGGCTCCGTACCGAGGCGGCCCAGCTCCTCGGCCATCCGACCTACGCCCATTTCCGCCTCGCCGACCAGATGGCGAAGACGCCGGAGGCGGTCTCGGGCCTCCTCGAGACGGTGTGGTCGCGCGGCCGGGCGCGGGCGAACCGCGAGGCTGCCGACCTCGAGGCACTGATCGCCGAGGAGGGGGGCAGCCACAAGCTCGCAGCGGCCGACTGGCGGCACTATGCCGAGAAGCTCCGCAAGCGTCGCTACGACTTCGACGAGGCCGAGCTAAAGCCGTATCTCCAGCTGGAGAAGATGATCGAGGCGGCGTTCTATACCGCCGGGCGCCTGTTCGGGCTCTCGTTCCGCGAGGTCCACGACGTGCCGCTCTACCACCCGGACGTCCGCACCTGGGAGGTGAGCGACAAGGACGGCCGCTTCGTCGGCCTGTTCTTCGGCGACTATTTCGCGAGGGCCTCCAAGCGGAGTGGCGCCTGGATGAGCGGCTATCGCGACCAGGAGAAGCTCGACGGCGACGTCCGGCCGATCGTGGTCAATGTCATGAACTTCTCGAAGCCCCCGAAGGGGCGGCCGGCGCTGCTCTCCTTCGACGACGCCCGGACGCTGTTCCACGAGTTCGGCCACGGCCTCCACGGGCTCCTGTCGAACGTGACCTATCCGCTGCTCTCAGGCACCGCGGTCACCACCGACTTCGTCGAGCTGCCCTCGCAGCTCTACGAGCACTGGCTGGAGCAGCCGGAGGTGCTCGGCAAGTTCGCCGTCCACGCCGAGACCGGCGAGCCGATGCCGGCGGCGATGCTGGAGAAGGTGCTTGCCGCTCGCACCTTCAACCAGGGCTTCGCCACGGTCGAATACACCGCCTCGGCCCTGGTCGACCTCGACCTTCATCTCCAGCCCGACGCCGCCGAGCGCGACGTCGTCGACTTCGAGAAGGCGGTGCTGGAGCGGATCGGCATGCCGGAGGCGATGGTCATGCGCCACCGCACGCCGCACTTCCTGCATATCTTCTCGGGCAGCCACTACGCCTCGGGCTACTATTCCTACCTGTGGTCGGAGGTGCTCGACGCCGATGCCTTCGCCGCCTTCGAGGAGGCGGGCGACATCTTCGATCCCGACACGGCCAAGCGCCTCTACGAGAGCGTCTATGCGGCCGGCAATCTCCGCGATCCGGCCGAGGCCTATGTCGGCTTCCGCGGCCGGCTGCCGACGGCGGATGCTCTGCTCAGGAAACGCGGGCTCGAGGAGGCGGCGTAGCTACCCGGCTGGCAGGACGCGGGTACAGCGCTGGAGGGCGTCCAGCACCCAGCCGATCTCGTCGAGCGAGAAGGACAGGGCAACGTGCGGGTCGGCCTTGACCTTCGCCGTGAGCCTCTGTGCCTTCTGGAGCCGGCTCCACAGCTCCGGACTGTCGTCGGAGGCGAGCAGGTAGTCGCCCATGGGGGCGGTCGCGGCGAGGATCATGGGCGTCGGGCCACCGAAGCCGAGGGCCAGCTCGTTCGCCGCCGAGGGGTCGATGGCGCCGGGCCAGAAGAACACCTCGACGCCGATCCGGCTGCCGGGCCGGGCGACGATCTGCAGCGCATTGAAGGGCGCGGCGTTGAAATCGACCATGGGCCGGTTGACGGCCCGGCAGGCCGCGGAGGTGTTGTAGATCGTCCAGTCGCCGTGCTCGACATAGTAGGTCGATTGCTGCGCCGTCGCCGGGGCGGTTGCGAGGGTGACGAAGGCGAGGAGAATGAGCGTCCGCATGGTGCGGTACTCCCGAGAGCCTGCCATTCCCTATCTTCGCACGCCGCCGACGATGCGGTCCATGGCCCGCGTCGGCAGCAGGCGCTTGAGCACGGCGGCGACCTTCGTCGGGGCCGTCACCCGGTAGCGGGCCTTCGGCCGGCGCGATTCCAGCGCCTTGACGATCACCGCCGTCACCGCCTCTGGGCCCTTCCGGAAGCGCTCGGCGCCTTCCCCGGGCGCGGCGAGGTCGCGCTCATAGGCGGCGCGATGCACCGAGCCGGCGATGTCGACATGGTCCGCGTTGCGCACCGCGGTCTCGCGGAAGCGGCTCTCGATCGGGCCGGGCTCGACCAGCACCACGTCGATGCCGGTGCCGTCGAACTCGATGCGGAGCGTGTCGGCATAGCCCTCGACGGCGAATTTCGAGGCGACATAGGCGCCGCGATAGCGCGCCGCGACGAAGCCGAGCACCGAGGAGATGAACACGATCCGGCCGTGCCCGGCGATCCGCATGGCGGGGATCACCCGGCGGGTGAGGTCGTGCCAGCCGAAGACGTTGGCCTCGAACTGCTCCCGCAACCGGTCGGTGTCGAGATCCTCGAGGGCGCCGGGCTGGGCATAGGCGCCGTTGTTGACCAGCGCATCGAGCCGGCCGCCGGTCGCCTCGAGCACGCGCGCTGCCGCCGCAGCGATGCTCGCGGGGTCGGCGTAGTCGAGGGCTACGGCCTCGATGCCGGACTCGGCCAGTCGGCTGAGGTCCGCTTCCCGCCGGGCGGTGGCGAAGACCCGCCAGCCGCGCGCCTTGAGGGTGAGCGCGGCATCGGCGCCGATCCCCGACGAGCAGCCGGTGATGAGGACCGCCCGCCCCCCTCCTGCAAGCACTGGGTCGTCCGTCATCCCTGACTCTCCTCGTCCATCGCCCCGGAACGCTAGCACTCGCCCGGCTACCGTGATACGCGGCGGGAATTCCTCCGGCGAGCCAGTGGCAACCGATCCATGTCCTTCTTCCGGCAGGCCCGGCGTGTCCTCGGCGACGCGATCGGCCACCTCAACAATGACGACGGCTGGGCGATGGCGAGCCATGTCGCGCTGTCGGCGCTGATGGCGGTCTTCCCCTTCCTGATCTTCGTCGCCGCCCTGGCCGGGTTCATCGGCGAAGCCGATCTCGCCTCGCGGGTGGCGGGGCTGCTGTTCGACACCTGGCCCAAGGATGTCGCCGAGCCGATCGCCGACGACGTCCAGAACGTGCTGCGCCAGCCGCAGAGCGGGCTGCTGACCGTGTCGGTGGCGATCACCGTCTACCTCGCCTCGAACGGGGTCGAGGCGGTGCGCACCGCGCTCAACCGTGCCTATCGGGTGCGCGAGACCCGCTCGTTCTTCTACCTTCGCGCCCAGAGCCTCCTGTTCGTGGTGGCGGGCGCGGTGGCGAGCCTGGTGTTCGCCTTCCTCGGCGTGCTCGGCCCGCTGATCTTCGACTGGATCGCCCGCCACGTCCCCGAGGTCGGCGAGTTCCAGACCACCTTCCAGTTCGTCCGCTTCATGGTCACGGGCGTGGCGCTGGCGCTGGTGCTGATCGCGGCCCATCTGTGGCTGCCGGCGGGTCGGCCGCCGGCCCTCAGCCTGTGGCCCGGCATCCTGATCACGCTGGTGATGTGGCTCGTGGCCGCCTTCGTCTTCGGCTACTACCTCCAGCGCTTCGCCAACTACGCGGCCTACTATGCCGGGCTCGCCAGTGTCGTCACCGCGATCTTCTTCATGTACCTGGTGGCGCTGATCATGATCTTCGGGGCCGAGTTCAACGCAGCGCTCGCGCGTCGGCGCGAGCCCTGATGGAGCAGATCGTCCAGATCGTCCTGCCGGTCTTCGGGCTGATCGCGCTCGGCTACGGGGCAGCAGCGACGGGTCTGCTCCGACGCGAAACCGGCGAGGCGCTGTCCGACTTCGTCTTCGTGGTGGCGATCCCGGTGCTGGTCTTCCGCACCCTCGCGGTCGCGAACTTCGACGGTGCCACCCCCTGGGGCCTCTGGATTGACTACTTCTCGGTGTTCGGCATCATGTGGGTGCTGGGCACGCTGGTGATCCGGCGGGTCTTCGGCCGCGACGCCCGGGCCGGCGTGGTCGCCGGCATCTCCACCGCCTATGGCAACACCGTGCTGGTCGGCATTCCGCTGTCGATCGCCGCCTATGGCGACACCGGGGCGGTGGTGATGGCGCTGATCATCGCACTGCACCTGCCGGTGATGATGACCACCAGCGCCATCCTGATCATCGGCGCCGAGCGCCGCGACGGGATCGTCCATGCCGAGCCAGGAGCGCGGGCTCTGGTGCGCGGCCTCGGCGTCAATCTCATCCGCAATCCGCTGATGATCGCGCTCGCCCTCGGTGCGCTGTGGCACCTCACCGGCGTGCCGCTCGGCGGGCTGCCGCGGGCGATGGTCGACCGCGTCGCCGACGTCGCCTCGACATTGGCGCTGTTCGCGATGGGCATGAGCCTCCGCAACTACGGCATTCGCGGCAATGTCGGCGCCGGTCTGGTGCTGGCGGTGCTGAAGCTGTTCCTGATGCCGGCGCTGGTGTTCGTTGCCACGCACTATGTCGTGCCGCTGCCGCCGGTCTGGGCCAAGGTCGCGGTGGTCGCCGCGGCTTCGCCGACCGGGGTCAACGCCTATATCGTCGCCGCCCGGTTCCGCACCGGCGAGGCACTGGCCTCGAATGCGATCACCATCTCGACTGCCGGGGCGGTGCTGTCGATGATGGTCTGGCTGACGGTGCTGGCGCTGGTCTAGTAGCCGGCGCTCGAGAACGTGGTCGGCGGCGGCGAGATCACGACCGGCTGGCCGCGCTCGATCTGGTAGACCGCCAATGCCCTCTGGTTGGTGCCGGTGGCGGTGAAGCGGAAGGCGCCATCGACGCCGACGAAGCCGCTCGGGTTGGTCAGCACCTTGTCGGTGAAGCCATCGGCGCCGAAGCGCCCGGAAACCCCGATGGCGAGGCTGACCGCGTCATAGGCGAGCGAGGCGTTGCGGAGCGGCTCGTTGCCATAGGCCGCCTTGAAACGGGCGGCGAAGGCCTGGAAGCCGTTGAGGGTCGGCCCGGGGAACCAGCCGCCCGAGAGGTTCGATTCGGCCAGCACCCGCGGGTCGTTCCACTGGCCGCTGCCGAGATACTGCACCTTGCCGGGCGCGACGCCATTGGCGGCGAGAATCTGGGCGAGGAACGGGGTGGCGTCGCCGCCGTCGGGGATGAACACGGTGTTGACCGTGCCTTGCTGCACCAGCGCCGCCACGGCCGTGGCCTTCTCCTGCATCGAGGCGCGGTCGAGATTGTACTTCTCGACGGCGAGAATGCGCGAATTGGTGTTGGCGGCCACCCGCTGCAGCGTCGCCTCGACCACGGTGCCATAGGCGTTGGCCGGCAGGAGCGCGGCGATCGCCTGCCGGCCCTGGCCGGCGGCATAGGTGACGATCCGGTCGACGTCGCTCTGCGGCAGGAAGCTCATCAGGTAGACGCCCTTCGACGCGGTGGTCGAATCGGTCGAGAAGGCGATCACCGGAACGCCGGCGGCCTTGGCGACCGATCCCGCGGCCACCACGGCCTGGGAGAACACCGGGCCGAGGATCAGCTGGGCGCCCTCGGCAAGCGCCGTCGTGGTGGCAGCGCGGGCGCCATTGGGCGTGCCGCGATCGTCCTTGATCAGGATCTGGAGGTTGGAATTGGGGAACTCGCGGAGGGCGAGATCGGCTGCGTTCCGCATGTCCTTGGCGAGCTGGGCGGCATTGCCGGTGGCCGACAGCGGCAACAGCAGGGCGACCTTGGTGGTGCCGGTGCCGAGGATCTCGCCGGCCACCGGGGGCTGTGCCTCCTCGACGGTCGGCACGTCGATCGAGCTGCATGCGGCAAGAACGACGGCGATGGCGACCACCATCCAGGCGGTGGCGGCACGATACGCGGCGGCAAGGCGGACCAAATGATTCTCCCCGGCTCGGCGAAGACCGGCTAAACAGGGGCCGAGGATTAGCCCATGCCGCCGCCCATCGGAAGGCAAGGGCTTCATTTTGCGGGAAATATGGCGGGACCGGGACGGCATGGCGACGAATGACGCCGGGGAGGTGGGTGGCGGTCGCTTCGCGATCGAGGGCCAGGCCTTCCCCGCGCCGCCCCTCGCGCCCGGCCTCTATGTGGTGGCGACGCCGATCGGCAACCTCGGCGATGTGACGCTGCGGGCGCTGCGCACGCTGGCCGCGGCCGACATGCTGGCCTGCGAGGACTCTCGGGTGACGCGGGTGCTGCTCGACCGCTACAGCATCGCCCGCTCGCTGGTCACCTACCACGAGCACAACGCCGCCGAGCAGCGGCCGAAGCTGCTCGCCGCGCTCGAGGATGGAAAGAGCGTGGCGCTGTGCAGCGACGCCGGCACGCCGCTCCTCTCCGACCCCGGCTACCGCCTCGTGCTCGATGCCACCGGGGCCGGCCACGCCGTCTTCCCGATCCCCGGCGCCTCGGCACTGCTCGCCGGCCTCGTCACCGCCGGGCTGCCGACCGATGCGTTCTTCTTCGCCGGGTTCCTGCCGCCGAAGCAGGCGGGACGCCGCAAGCGCCTGCAAGAGCTGGTCGCGGTGCCGGGGTCGCTGGTCTTCTACGAATCACCGCATCGTGTCGCGGCCTCGCTCGACGACATGGCGGCGGTGCTCGGCGACCGTCCGGCAGCGGTGGCGCGGGAGCTGACCAAGGCGTTCGAGACCGTCCGCCGCGGGCCGCTTTCGGCGCTTGCCGCGACCTTCGCCGAGGCGCCGCCCAAGGGCGAGATCGTCGTTGTGGTCGGGCCGCCCATCGCGGCGGCGCCGGACGAGGAGACCGTCGATGCCCTGCTTCGCCGCCTGCTCGCCGCAGGCAGCGTCAAGAGCGCCGCCGAGGAGGCGGCCGCGGCGACCGGGCTGCCGCGTCGCGACCTCTACCAGCGGGCGCTGGCGCTCCGGGATTCCGGGGATGGCGACGGCGCGTGATCCCGATCCGCGCCGGCAGCGGGCCGAGCGAGGCGGCCGGCGGGCCGAGACGCTCGCCGCCTGGTACCTCCGCCTCAAGCTCTACCGCGTGATCGCCCGCCGCTACCGGACCCCGGCGGGGGAGATCGACCTGATCGTGCGGCGGGGCCGCACCATCGTCTTCGTCGAGGTCAAGCAGCGCGCCGATGCCGATGCCGGGCTCGAGGCGGTCACCGCCACGGCGCGGCGGCGGATCGCCCGCGCCGCCGGGCACTGGATCGCCGCCCATCCGGCGGCCGAGGGCTACGACCGGCGCTTCGACGTGGTGGTGGCGATGCCGGGGCTCCGCCTCCATCACCTCCAGGCGGCGTTCGACGGCGAGGGCCGCCCGTGGTGAGGACCCATTGCCTTTGCCGCGCCCGGCCCTGATATAGCGCGGGACCAGTTTCCAAGGAGATCGGGGGAAGCATGCCGCTCAAGGTCGCCGTCCAGATGGACCACGTGTCGCGCCTCAACATTCGGGGCGATTCGACCTTTGCGCTGATGCTCGAGGCCGCACGGCGCGGGCACGTCCTCTACCACTACACGCCCGACCGCCTGTCGCTCCGCGATGGCAAGGTCGAGGCCCGGGTCGAGGCGGTCTCGGTCCGCGATACCGAGGGCGACCACTATGCTCTCGGGCCGGCGGAGGCGGCGGATCTGTCCACCTTCGACGTGGTGCTGCTGCGCCAGGATCCGCCCTTCGACATGGGCTACATCACCACCACCCATATTCTCGAGCGCATCCACCCGGCGACGCTGGTGGTCAACGATCCCGGTCACGTCCGGAACGCGCCCGAGAAGCTGTTCGTCACCGAGTTCCCCGCGCTCACCCCGCCGACGCTCATCACCCGCGACCGGCAGGAGATCGTGGCCTTCCGCGAGGCCCATGGCGACATCATCGTCAAGCCGCTCTAGGGCAATGGCGGCGCCGGCGTGTTCCGGATCGCCGGCGGCGACGAGAACCTCGCTTCGCTCCTCGAGATCTTCGAGACCGTCTATCGCGAGCCCTTCGTCATCCAGCGCTACCTGCCGGCCGTGCGCAAGGGCGACAAGCGCATCATCCTGGTCGAGGGCGAGCCGGTCGGCATCATCAACCGCGTGCCGGCGGCGGGCGAGGCGCGCTCCAACATGCATGTCGGCGGCCGGGCCGAGCCGGTCGAGATGACCGAGCGCGATCGCGAGATCTGCGCGGCGATCGGCCCGACGCTCCGCGAGCGCGGCCTGATCTTCGTCGGCATCGACGTGATCGGCGAGTACCTGACCGAGATCAACGTCACCTCGCCGACCGGGATCCGCGAGGTGAAGCGGTTCGGCGGCGCCGACATCGCGGCGCTGGTCTGGGACGCGATCGAGGCGCGGCGCGCCTAGGGAGCCGAGGGCCGGCCGAGGATCAGGTCGAACAGCGCCCGGTTCTGAACCGCGGCATTGAACTCGGCGGCGACGAAGGTCCTGGCGCGGGCCGCAAGCCGCGGGCCGAGCGCGGGCTCGGTGATCAGCCGCTCGATCGCGGCGGCGAGAGCGGGTGCATCGCGCTCGGGAACGAGCAGGCCGGTGTCGTCGTCCGCGATCAGCTCCGGGATGCCCGAGTGGTAGGTCGAGACCACCGGCATTCCGGTCGCCATCGCCTCCATCAGCGTCACCGGAATGCCCTCCTGGTCGCCATCGGCGGCGGTGACCGAGGGCAGGGCCAGGCAGTCGGCCTCGGCCATCAGCCGCAGCACCACCTCGTTGGGCTGGCGTCCATGGAAGACGATGCTGTCGCCGACACCAGCTGACGTCGCCGCGGCCTTGAGGGCCGCCTCTTCCGGCCCGTCGCCGACCGCCTGGAGCGTCACGGCGCGTCCGCGTGCCTTCAGCATCGCCAGCGCCTCGATCAGGTAGATCAATCCCTTCTTCTCGACCATCCGGCCGACGAAGACGATGCCGAAGCGGTCGCGGCCCGCCGTGCGCGGTGGCGGCTCCTGGATCTTCTCGAGGTCGACGCCGAGATGGTGGACGACGACGTCGCGGATCGGGGTGTTGGCCCTGAGCCGGTCGGCCCACGGCCGGTTGACGGCGATGGCGACGTCGATCGCTGGCGCGGCGCGGCGGTAGCCCTCCCAGCCATTGGCCGCGACATAGGCCGACACGTCCCAGCCATGGAAGATCACCGCGAGGCGGGCCTTTGGGAAGAACGCCTGCTTGAGGCGGGCGGCGACAATGCCGTTCTGGCCGAAATTGGCGACGATGACGTCGGGCGGCGCCTCGAGCTGCAGCGCGCAGGCAAGGTCCGAGGCGTGGAGCGCGAGTTCACCACGCTTCGACAGGAAGCGGCCGAGCTGATGCGGCTGCCGGCCCAGCCCGCGCGCGATCCGGCGCAGCGTCGCCGTGTCGCGCGGACGGTCATGGAGGACGTAGCGGGCGAGATCGGGCGCGTGCTGTTCCGCCAGCGCCGGATTGTAGCGCTTGGCATAGACCGTCACGTCGAGCCCGAGCCGTTCGGCATGGCGGATCTGGTCGAGGACGAAGGTCTGCGACGGCTGCGGGAACAGGCTGTTGAAGAACAGGATGCGCATGGGATCGCGAGATACGCGGATCGCGGGTCCCGCGGCAAGCGTGCCGCGCGTCGTCACAACCTCGCCGTCCGCTGCCGATAGTGCTGGATTCGGCGAACGCCTTGCCATTTAAGATGGTTTCCAAACCGGGCATGCCCCGGACCGACAGCAGGGATGGAAACCGCGACGTGAGCAACCCGACCGAGCAGAACCGCCGCCGTTCGTGGCGGAGCCTCGCGCTCGGCGCGCTGTTCTCCGCGCTTCTCGCCGTTGCCGGCCCGTCGCCGGTGTCGGCCGCGGAC
>JAEVZM010000222.1 GCA_023392225.1 Pseudomonadota bacterium | reverse complement strand
CATCTCCCAGGGCGAGCCGGCGTGCTTGATCGAGGTCAGGGGCGAGGCACCGGTGCCGCCCTCGAAGCCCGAGATCGTGATGTGATCGGCCCGCGCCTTGGCCACCCCCGCCGCGACGGTGCCGACGCCGACCTCGGAGACGAGCTTCACCGAGACGGCGCCCTGCGGGTTGACGTTCTTCAGGTCGTAGATGAGCTGCTTCAGGTCCTCGATCGAATAGATGTCGTGGTGCGGCGGCGGCGAGATCAGGCCGACGCCCGGGGTCGAGTGGCGCACCTTGGCGATCACCGCGTCGACCTTGTGGCCGGGCAGCTGGCCGCCTTCGCCGGGCTTGGCGCCTTGCGCCATCTTGATCTGCACCATGTCGGAGTTGACCAGGTACTCGGTGGTCACGCCGAACCGGCCCGAGGCGACCTGCTTGATCGCCGAGCGCATGGAATCGCCGTTGGCCATCGGCGTGAAGCGGTCGACCTCCTCGCCGCCCTCGCCGGTGTTCGACTTGCCGCCGATCCGGTTCATGGCGATGGCGAGCGTGGTGTGCGCCTCGCGGCTGATCGAGCCGTAGGACATGGCGCCGGTCGAGAAGCGACGGACGATCTCGGCCGCCGGCTCGACCTCGTCGAGCGGCACCGGGGTCCGGCCATCCTCCGCCGCGCCCTTGATGCGGAACAGCGAGCGGATGGTGACGCCCTTGTCCTCGGTGTCGTTCACCAGCCGCGCAAACTCGCGGTACTTGTCCTGGGCGTTGCCGCGGGCGGCGTGCTGGAGCGCCGCGACGGTGTCCGGCCGCCAGACGTGGGATTCGCCCCGGAAGCGGAACGCGTAGTCGCCGCCGACGGCGAGCGCGGTGGCGAGCACCGGCGAATCGCCGAAGGCCTCGCGATGGCGCTTCAGCGTCTCCTCGGCGACCTCGGCGAGGCCCACGCCCTCGATGGTCGTGGCAGTGCCGGTGAAGTAGCGCTTGACGAAGGCGCTCGACAGGCCGACCGCGTCGAAGATCTGGGCGCCGCAATAGGACTGGTAGGTCGAGATCCCCATCTTGGCGGTGACCTTGAGGATGCCCTTGTCGATCGCCTTGATGTAGCGGTGGACGATCTCCTCGTCGTCAACCTCCTCGGGGAAGGTGCTCTTCATCGCCGACAGGGTCTCGAAGGCGAGATAGGGGTTGATCGCCTCGGCGCCATAGCCGGCGAGCACGCAGAAATGGTGCACCTCGCGCGCCTCGCCGGTCTCGACGACGAGGCCGACCGAGGTCCTGAGGCCGACCCGGATCAGGTGGTGGTGGACGCCCGCCACCGCGAGCAGCGCCGGCATCGCCACCCGGTCCGGCGCCACGGCGCGATCGGAGAGGATGATGATGTTGGTGCCGCCGCGCACCGCCGCCTCGGCATCGGCGCACAGCTGGTCGATCGCCGCCGCCATGCCGTCGACGCCGCTGTCATAGGCGAAGGTGGTGTCGAGCGTCTTCGACTGGAACGGGTTGTCGTCGAGGTCGCCGATGGCGCGGATCTTCTCCAGGTCCTCGTTGGTGAGGATCGGCTGGCGCACCTCGAGGCGCTTCCGACGCCCCTGGCCCTCGATGTCGAACAGGTTCGGCCGCGGCCCGATGAACGAGACCAGGCTCATCACCAGCTCCTCGCGGATCGAATCGATCGGCGGGTTGGTGACCTGGGCGAAGTTCTGCTTGAAGTAGGTGTAGAGCAGCTTCGGCTTGTCGGAGAGGGCCGAGATCGGGGCGTCGTTGCCCATCGAGCCGACGCCTTCCTGGCCGGTGGTGGCCATCGGCGTGAGCAGGACCCGGAGATCCTCCTGCGTGTAGCCGAACGCCTGCTGCCGGTCGAGGAGGCTCACCTTGCTCTCCGGCGCGGTGTGCGGCACCTCGGGAAGGTCCTCGAGCACGATCTGGGTGCGCGCGAGCCAGCTGCGATAGGGGTACTTCCGCGACAGGTCCGACTTGATCTCGTCGTCGTCGATGATGCGCCCGGCCTCGAGGTCGATGAGCAGCATCTTGCCCGGCTGCAGGCGCCACTTCTTGACGATCCGGGTTTCCTCGACGGGCAGCACGCCGGCCTCCGACGACATGATCACGTCGTCGTTGTCGGTGACCATGTAGCGGGCCGGGCGGAGGCCGTTGCGGTCGAGCGTGGCGCCGACGAAGCGGCCGTCCGAGAAGGCCATCGCCGCCGGGCCGTCCCACGGCTCCATCAGCGCGGCGTGGTACTCGTAGAAGGCACGCCGGTCCTCGTCCATGAGCGGGTTGCCCGCCCAGGCCTCGGGGATGAGCATCATCGCCGCGTGCGGCAGGGAATAGCCGCCGCGGATCAGGAACTCGAGCGCATTGTCGAAGCAGGCGGTGTCCGACTGTCCCTCGAACGAGATCGGCCACAGCTTCTCTATGTCATCGCCGAACAGCGGCGAGGAGACGCTCGCCTGCCGCGCCGCCATCCAGTTGACGTTGCCGCGGACGGTGTTGATCTCGCCGTTGTGGGCGACCATCCGGTAGGGATGGGCGAGCCGCCAGGACGGGAAGGTGTTGGTCGAGAACCGCTGGTGGACCAGCGCCAGCGCCGATTCGAAGTTCGGGTCGTGGAAGTCGCGGTAATAGGCGCCGAGCTGCCAGCCGAGGAACATGCCCTTGTAGACCACGGTCCGGCACGACATCGAGACGATGTAGAAGTCGTTGTTGAGGCCGCCATAGGCCTCGAACACCCGGCCGGAGATGAGCTTGCGGGCGATGTAGAGCCGGCGCTCGAAGGTCTCGGGGTCCATGCCAGTGCCGTCCGGCAGGCCGATGAAGACCTGGCGGTGGAACGGCTCGGTGGCCTGGATCTTGGGGTCCTTGGAGAGGCAGGAATTGTCGACCGCGACGTCGCGCCAGCCGAGGAAGACGAAACCTTCGTCGGCGAGGCCCTTCTCGACCAGCGACTCCATCTCCTTGCGGAGCGCGGCATCGCGCGGGAAGAAGATCTGGCCGACGCCGTAGCAGCCTTCGGTAGGCAGGGCGATGCCGAGCCGCTTCGCCTCGGCGGCGAAGAACTTGTGCGGAACCTGGACCAGCATGCCGGCGCCATCGCCGACCAGCGGGTCGGCGCCGACCGCGCCGCGGTGCTCGAGATTCTCGACAATCTGCAGACCGGCCTCGACGATCCGGTGGGATTTCTCGTCCCGCATGTTGACGATGAAGCCCACGCCGCAAGCGTCGTGCTCGCGCGCGCGATCATAGAGCCCGGCCGCGACCGGACGGGTCACCGGGGCAGTTGCGGGAAGGGCGTGCCCCGAAGCGGTGCCGCCCATCTCTTCGATCGTCTTTGCCATCGTTGCCACGCCTCCATGGCCGCACGATTTCGGACGCCCCGTGCGCAGACGGATTTCCGCCCGGCCCGAACGTCCGAGATGAATACCGAGGCCCCGCCCATTATGATGGATGCGAGCCCAATTCCTAGGGTCGAGCGTCCATTGCCGACGACCGCGCCGTCAGACCGGCTCCGGCCGCGCCATCCCCTGACGCGTTTCTTCCCTGATTGGACAGTATTCCTGTCCTATTTCATCGACAATGGCAGATTTGAGGCTGCGCGGCAAGATGCTTTCGCGCAAAGGCTGGACGCATTCCAAACCGGAATGGCGGCCGCCATCCGTGGAAACAAAGTTGCCGTAGAGTGGAAATCTCAGCCGGCGGCGGGGGTTTGCCAGCCGAGCACGCGGCGGCCGGCGAGGCTCGCAGCGCCGACGAGGAGGGCGGCAAAGCCCATGTGCCAGACGAGGATGCTGATCGTGGCGTCGTCGGGATGGAAGAAGCGGAGGCCGAAGGCGACCAGCGCCGCGGTGGCGAGCGCGCCGAGGAACAGCGTCGTGCGCGGGGCGAGCGGTGCCCCCCGGCGCAGCATGACCAGCATGGCCGCGCCCGGCACCATCGCCATCAGCACCATCGGCGTGAAGCAGGTGAAGTCGGGCGCGATGGTGATCCCGTCCGGGCCGAGGCGGACCCAGTCGTCGAAGCAGCCCTTGCCGATGAGCAGCAGCCAGACGACCAGCGGTGCCACCGGCAGCCAGCGCCAGCGGCGGTCGATGCCGGGGATGGTCGAGGCGAAGGCGGCGCCGGCCGCGGCCACCGCGGTGGCGAGCGCCGCCAGCTGCTCGGCGAGGAGGAGGTGGTTGCCCATCAGGCCGGCGAGGTCGAGCACCAGGCCATGCACGGCGACGATGACGAGGAGCGGCGGCACCGCAAGCGCCAGCCACAGCGCCACGCGCTGCCAGACCGGGGCGACCACGCGCACCGGCCCGGCCTCTCCGGCGAGGCGGTCAATCAGCGCGTCGGTGTCGATTCCGCTCATTCCTCCATGCCCTTCGGTCGTAGCGCGAGGCGGAGCGCCCGGGTGGCGCGATGGGTCGCGACTTTCAGCGCGCCGACGCTCATGCCGCTCACGCTCGATGCCTCTTTCAGAGACATCTCCTTGAATTTCAACAGCTCTATCGCGACCCGCTGCCCTTCCGGCAGGGCGCTGACCGCCTGCCGGAGCGCCTCCGCATCGCCATAGCCTTCTTCCGGGTTCGTCGCATCCTCGCCGGAGGTTTCAGGATAGGTGTCGACGGCGATCTCGCGGCCGCGCTTGCGGACATGGCGCCGCGCCATGTCGGCGGCCCGGTTGCGGGCGATGGCGACGAGCCAGGGCAGGAACGGCCGCTCCGGGTCGTAGGTGGCGCGCACCGCGTGGATCGAGAGCAGGATGTCCTGGACGAGGTCCTCGGCCTCCTCGCGGGCGATGAACGGGAATCGGCCACCGACGATACGGCGGAGGATCGGCACCAGGTCGCGCAGAAGCGTGCGATAGGCCTCGCGATCGCCGGCCTGGGCGGCCCGCATCAGCGCGCCCAGCCTGTCCCCGTCCTTGTTCCCGGCAACCATGGCGAACGCCGCTCGTGCTTTCCCCGCAAGCAGGGACAGGGGTAGGCTGGCGCGTCGTCACCGGAAAATCAACTGCCGGTGAGGAGGACCCCCCGGTTGCGATCACGTGCTCGTGTAGGCGTAACCCGGCCGTGACGCGCGACGAAACCCTGGTCGTACCGTCCTTGAAGGGATGGTTCGGGAAACCGGAGGGGGCCGAGAGCGGCCACCCGATACAAAGCGAGGAAGACCTAAATGTCTGCCACCCTGAAGACCCTGACCCTCACCGCGCTCGCCGGCGCCGTCACCGCCGCCGTGGCGTCCTTCTCCGTGCCCGCGGCCGCCGCCGAGGACATGCAGAAGTGCTACGGCGTCTCGCTCAAGGGCCAGAACGACTGTGCCGCCGGCGCCCACTCCTGCGCGGGCACCTCGACGGTCGACTATGACGGCCAGTCCTTCCAGCTGGTGCCGGCCGGCACCTGCACCACGATGGAGACCCCCTTCGGCCCCGGCAGCCTGACCCCGATCGACCGCCCGCCGATGTAGTCGGCGCGCACGCCACCGACACGGAGCGGGCGGCGCCGCCGTCCGCTCCGTCGCCGGGGTAGGGAATCCGCCCCGAAACCGCGAAAGGCCGAAGGAGCGAGCGACATGCCAGACACCGGATTCGAGACGCTCGCCATCCCGCCCCGGGCCGGGGTGGGGCTCAAGCCCGAGCACTACGCCGCGATTCTCGACACGGCGCCCGACATCGGCTGGTTCGAGGTCCATGCCGAGAACTACATGGGCGCCGGCGGGCCGCCGCATCGCTACCTCACCGCGATCCGCGAGCGCTATCCGCTGTCGCTGCACGGCGTCGGGCTGTCGATCGGCGCGGCCCAGCCCCTCGACAAGGCCCATCTCGCCCGCCTCAAGGCGCTGAACGATCGCTACGCGCCGGGCCTCTTTTCCGAGCATCTCGCCTGGTCGTCGCACGGCGAGACGTTCCTCGCCGACCTCCTGCCCGTCCCCTATGACCGCGAGACGCTCCGCCGCGTCGCCGACCACATCGACGAGGTGCAGGAGACGGTCGGCCGGCGGATGCTGCTCGAGAACCCCTCGACCTATGTCGCCTTCGCGGCGAGCACGATGGACGAGGTCGATTTCCTCTCCGAGGTGGTGCGCCGCACAGGCTGCGGGCTCCTCCTCGACGTCAACAATGTCCACGTCTCGGCCACCAACCAGCGCTACGACCCGCTCGCCTATCTCGAGGCCTTCCCGATGGACCATGTCGGCGAGATCCACCTC
>JAEVZM010000193.1 GCA_023392225.1 Pseudomonadota bacterium | reverse complement strand
TCATACTACCGGGATTTCACAGGACTTTGCCTGACCTGTATCAAAGTGTATCCGCCTGCCGTGAGCCAGAGGCGGCAAGCAGCGCCTCCACCTCCTCGCGTCGCGGCATCGACGGGGCAGTGCCTTTCCGGGTGACCGAGATGCCGGCGACGGCGGAGCCGAAGCGGACCGCTTCGGCGGCCGACATGCCCGCGGCCAGCGCGGCGGCGAAGCCGCCGTTGAAGGCGTCGCCGGCCCCGGTGGTCTCGACCACCTGGCCCGCCTTGAAGGCCGGCACGAGGACCGACTCGCGCGGGGTGTGGAGCAGCGCGCCGGCGGCCCCAAGGGTGACGATCGCGGCGCCCGCGCCCTTCGACAGGACCACGTCGCCAGCCTTCCGGGCATCATCGACGCCCTTGACCTCGACACCCGTCATCACCCGCGCCTCGTGCTCGTTTGGGGTGACGTAGTCGCAGAGCGCGTAGATCGCGTCGTCGACGGGCCCCGCCGGGGCGGGATTGAGCACCGTCACCACGCCGGCGGCGCGGGCGATCTCGAGGCCCCGCTGTGCAGCCGCTGCCGGCTGCTCGAGCTGGGTGACGAACACCGCCGCGCCGCGGATCGTCTCCGCCACGGCCTCGACATCGGCGGGGCTGATCGTGTCGGCGGCGCCAGCGACCACGATGATCGCGTTGTCGCCGGTATTCTCGTCGACGAAGATGTAGGCGGCGCCTGTCGGCTGGTCGGCGACCTCGGCGACCTCGGCCCGGATTCCCTCGCGCGCCCAGGTCTCGCGGGCGATGCGGGCGAAGTCGTCGGCGCCGACCTTCGAGATGAAGGTCACCTCGGCACCGACCCGGGCGGCAGCGACCGCCTGGTTGGAGCCCTTGCCGCCCGGCCCGAGCTTGAAGCCCGAGCCGAAGATGGTCTCGCCGATCGCCGGTTGGCGGGGACCGCGGAACGCCAGGTCCGCGACGAAGACGCCGAGGATGGCGACGCCCTTCTGCGATGCGCTCACCGGTTCAGCCTCACGCCGCGTCGGGCGGGATGACGCCCTTCTTGAAAGCGAAGCAGCCGTAGAAGCGGCGCTCGCCAGTCTGGATCACGCAATAGGCCCGCTTGGCGAGATCGTAGAACGCGAAGCGCTCCACCGGCGCGAGGACGATGCCGGGCTCGACTGCGTCGATCTCGGCCTGCACCTCGGCCTGGACCGGCGGCACCTCGTCCGGCTTGCCGACGACCTCCATGCGGCTCGCCGGCTGGTCGACGAACGAATCGAGCGGCATCACCGAGAGGATCGCCTTCGCCGCCCGCGCCGCAGTGACGTTGTCGATCCGCAGCAGCTCGCCGAACACCGTCTCCCGCGCCACCGAATCGGCGGGGAAGTTGGTGTCGCAGATGATGAGATCGTCGCCGTGCCCCATGGCGCGGAGCGCATAGAGGACATCGGCATTGAGGATCGGATCGATGGACTTCAGCATCTGGGACGGTTCCCCCCGTTTTCGTTGGCAGTGATCATAGAAGATGGGCAGGTGGCCGGGGAAGTGGCGTTGAGCGCCCGCCCCCGGCGAAGGCCCCTCAGGAGCCCATGTATTCGCGGCGCGCGATCTGCTCGCCGAGCGTCAGCCAGCGCCGGCCCGCCTCCGAGCCGGCATCGCTGGCATGGGACAGCGCCTCGGCGCGCAGCGCGGCGAGCCGGGCGTGCGGCAGGTGCTGGTTGGCGTCGATCTCCTCGGCGATGGCGACGAAGCGCTCGGCCGCCGCCGCACCGCCGAGCCGCGGCGCCAGCTCCTCGGCCATGAACCGCTCCCAGGTGAGCGTCGGATCCCAGGTGAAGCGCGCGAAGGCGATGTAGGAGAGCTCGACCGTCGCGTGATAGGCCGACGGCTCACCCCAGACGGTCAGCCCCTCCATCGCGTCCTTCGCCCCGATCGTCGCCATGTCGGCGAAGGTCCGGGCGTTGAGGGCATAGCGCTCGGTGCGCTCGTCGCCGTTCCACTGACAGGCGAACTGGCAGCGCAGGACGTTCGGCTGGGTCGGGAGCGCCTCGACATAGTCGCGCTTGAGCTCGGTGCGGAGCCGGCTCCAGAAGCTGCGATTGGCGGTGTGCTGGTAGATGCCGCCCTTCGGGAGCTTCTTCTGCACCTCGCTCGCCACCGGATCGAGGAGGTTGTCCCACTGCATCTCGCAATAGATCCAGAGGTCGGGCTTCTTCGCCTTGGCGGCGCGGTAGAGCCGCGGGAAGTTCTCGGCCATGTCGGTGTGCGACCAGGAATCGCCGTGGTCGTCCTTGCGCCGCGCCGCCTCGGCGTCGTTCGCCCGGCGGGCGACGCAGCGCTCGCAGCCGCAGACGCCGTAGTCGCCGCTCTCGATGTTGATGCCGCCGATCTCGAAGGTCTCGGCGAGCCAGGCGACCGCCTCCTCCATCCACTCGATGGTCTCGGGCGCGCTCGGGCAGGCGCTCATGGTGTAGTCGGAGCGCGGGAAGTTGAGCGGGAACGACAGGTCGGCGAGCTGGAAGCCGACGCCCTTCTCCATGGTCGCGGCATACTGCGGATTGGCCTTCAGCCAGGTGGCGAGATTGTACTTGTGGTCGCCCTCCCAGTAGACGCCGCCATAGGCGCCGATGGCGATGCCCGGCATGATGCGCACGCCGCGCTCCTTGGCGTAGCGGCAGAGCTCCTTCGCCGCCTCGATGCCGCCGTGGGAATCGCGCAGGAACCCGTAGATGGTGATCGCCGCGATGCGGTGGCGGCTGCAGAAATCGACCAGCCTCTTGTAGTCGGCGAGGAACCCGCCCGGCGGCTTGCCGTAGGGGTTGAAGACGCCGATCTCCTGGAGGCCGACCTGGGAGAGCTCCCAGTTGGTCGAATGGTCCCACGTCCAGAACGTCCGGTAGAGCATGCCGGGGCTGTCTTCGTGCGGTGCGACGCCGAGCCGCGAGGGGTCCGAGCCGCCGCGGTTGATCATCTCCTCGACAGCGTAGATCACGCCCGGGATGCCGCCGCCGGTCACCTTCACGGTCGGCGCGGGGTCGTTCACCGTCTCGATCCGGAACGCGCCTTCCTTCATCGCCGGGTCGCTGGCGAGCAGCACCGACGCGCCGCCGGCCGGAGCCGGGGCGTCCTTCCACATCACGCCGGGGAACGCCTCGTGCAGGCGGCGGCGGGCATGGATGAAATCGCCATCGACGGCGACGGAACCGGACAGGACGACGCTGGACATCTGAGGGGCTACTCCGAGAGGCTTGGTGTCGGGACGGACGCTAGCGTCCCCGGCGGCGACGAGGCAAGGACGGAGCGCCGCGTCAGGCGGTCGCCGCGGCGTGGAGGGCCTCGAGCAAGGCCTTAGCGCGCGGGTCGGGACGGGCGCTGTCGCGCATCTGGTTCATGGCATAGGAATAGCCGATGCCGAGCGACGGCCAGGCGCCGTGATGGGAGCCGCCGGCTCCGCCATGGCCGAAGCCGTCCCCTGCCGGCCCGGCGGGCCCAAAATAGATCGTTTCGCTCGGCAGCTGGAACCCGACGCCGAAGCGCCAATGGACATCGTTGAGCACGTCATAGCCCGAGGACAGCATGGTCCGCCCGAGCCGCACCGTCTCTTCCTTGAGGAGGGGCGCACCGCCAGCGGCGAGACAGCCATAGACCTTGGCCACGCCGCGCATGGTGGCGATGCCGCTCGCGCCCGGGATCTCGGCGGCATGCACCCGCCGTTCGTTCCAGAAGAACGTGGCCCGGTCGAAGATCACCGGATTGCCCCACACGCTCTTCAGCAGCGGATCCTTCTCGAAGGCGTCGGCCGGGCGCTGCGCCGCCTCGCCCCAGTCGGGCGCGAGCTCGAGCGTGGTGACACGGGACTCCTCGGCCTCGGGCAGCCCGATCCACACCTCGGCACCGAGCGGGCCGGCCACTTCCTCGGCGAAGAAGCGACCGACGCTCCGGCCATCGACCCGGCGGATCAGCTCGCCGTTGAGCCAGCCATAGGTCAGCGCATGGTAGGAGATCATGGTCCGCGGGTCGGTGCTCGGCGTCTGGCCGGCGAGGATCGCCGCCATGCGGCGGTCGTCGACGAGATCGTCGACCGTGATCGGGGTATCGATGCCCGGCAGCCGCGCCGTATGGGAGACGATGTGCCGGACGAGGATGTCGGGCTTGCCGAACTCGGGCCAGTGGCGGCTCACCGGGTCGTCGAGACGGAGCTTGCCACGCTCGATCAGCATCAGAAGGCAGATCGCCACCATGCCCTTGGTGCCGGAGTAGAACAGCTGGAGGGTATCCTCGGTCCACGGCCGGGCGCTGGCGCGATCGGCAAGACCGCCCCAAAGGTCGACCACCGGGGTGCCGTCCCGCACCACGGCAAAGGCCGCGCCGAGCTCGCCGCGCGTCGTGAAATTCTCCTGGAAAGCGGCCCTGACGGGCTCGTAGCCCGGTGCGACGAAACCAGAAATCACGCTCACCTCCCCCTCCTCGACCGGCTCTGATCGCGTCCGGCGAAGTCTTGATAGCCTCGCCCCGGACGTGGCGCGAGCCATGCTCATGACGCAGATGCGAAAAGGCTTGCCGCACCGCGGGAACAATTGGCACCCTGAGGCGTTCCGACTGTGTCCCGTCGTGCCTACGCCAACAAGACAATCAAGAAAACTCCCAAGAACGGACAGAACGGAGGCTCAACCATGCAGACAACCCTTCCGGACCCGGACAGCCACGTCCTGATCGCCCTCGCGGCCGCCTCGTACATCACCAAGGACGTTGGCTCCGGAGCCATCGCCCAGACGCTCGGGCCGCCCGCCGAACCGACGGACGTCGATTCGGCACTCGACCGCCTCGCCTCGCGCGAGTTGGTCTGCGACGTCGGTCGCGGCCGCTGGCGCATGACCTCGCGCGGCTGGGCGATTCTCAACCGCAGCCATGCCGGGGCATGCTGGGAGACGGAGGTCGAAGGCCGCTAAGGCCCGGACCCTCTTCTCGCCGGCCTTGCGGGCCGCGCCCGCGGAATGCCAAGCTCGGGCATGCAGAACGCGATGAGCATCCGCGCGATGGCGCCCGGCGAGATCGCCCTCGCGCTCGACTGGGCTGCGGCGGAGGGATGGAACCCCGGAGACGAAGATGCGGTGTGCTTCGCAGCCGTCGATCCCGGCGGCTTCCTGATCGGCGAAGTCGACGCGCGCCCTGCCGCCATCATCTCCTGCGTCAACTATGACGAGGGCTTCGCGTTCCTCGGCTTCTACATCGTCCGGCCGGAGCTGCGCGGCCGGGGCTACGGCCTTGCGATCTGGAACGCCGCCATCGCCCATGCCGGCACGCGCGTGATCGGGCTCGATGGCGTCGTCGCCCAGCAGGACAATTACCGGCGCTCCGGCTTCGTCCATGCCTACGCCAATGTCCGCTACGGTGGCGAGCCCCTGCGGCGCGAGCGCCCGGCGCGGCCCGGGACGGTTCCCCTCGCCGAGGTGCCGTTCGCCCTCGTCGAGGCATCCGACGCCACGGTCTTCCCGGCGCCGCGGACGGCCTTCCTCCAACGCTGGATCGACGCGCCCGGCCACCACGGCCGCGCGTTGATGCGCGGCGACACGCTCGCCGCCTGGGGCGTCATGCGCCCCTGTCGAAGCGGCCAGAAGATCGGCCCGCTGGTCGCGCTCGACGCTGCCGCGGCGGAGACCGTGCTGGTCGACCTCCTCGCGGCCCGCGTCGACGGCCCGGTGTTCCTCGATGTCCCGGCCCCCAACGCCGATGCCCTGGCGCTGGCGAGATCGCTCGGGCTGGCGCCGGTCTTCGAGACGGCGCGCATGTATACCGGCGCGATCCGCCCGGTCCACCCCGAGCGTGTCTTCGGCGTCACAACTTTCGAGCTCGGCTGAGCGGGCGCACGCGGCGGCATTTTTCCGTTGCACGGCTTTACGCCGCATTGCGATATCGTGCACGCGGCATCGTGCCGATTCACTTGGAATGGCGAACGCGCAGCGACGAAGGGGAGCCGGGCGCAGCACCATGAGCGTTGCATCCACGATACGCTCTGGTTCCCACCACGTCCGCTGGGTGGCGCGCCGGGGCTGGAGCTGGTTTACGCTGCGGCCGGGCACGCGGCCGCGCCGGATGGCCCGGCGCGTGGCCGAGGATTCCATCGAGTTCGTGCTCGACCGGCCGCGCCTGGCGCGCGGCGCGCACCGCCTGCTCCGCTTCACCCCGACCCTCAAGGCGCATCTCTACAACCTCAGCCGCCGATCCCTCGTGGTCGGGGATCTGTCCCGGCATGGCCGCGAGATCCGGATCATGCTGCTTCGGGCCGAGCAGAGGCGCGCCCGGCGGATGGACTGATGCGCATCGTCTTGGACCTGCAGGGCGCCCAGACCGCCAGCCGCACCCGCGGCATCGGCCGCTACACCACGGCCTTCGCCACCGCGCTGGTCCGCAATCGCGGCGAGGACGAGATCATCCTCGCCCTCAACGGCCTCTTCCCGGAGACGATCGAGCCGATCCGCGAGGCGTTCAGGGGCCTCTTGCCGCGCGATCACATCCGGGTCTGGGAGGCGCCGGGACCGATCGCTGCCGGGGCCGGCAACGAGCCCCGGCGGCGGCGTGCCGAGCTGATCTACGAAGCCTTCCTCGCCAGCCTGAACCCTGACGTGATCCACCTGTCGAGCCTGTTCGAGGGTTTCCTCGACGATGCCGTGACCAGCATCGGGGCGCTCGGCACATCCGTCCCGACGTCGGTGCTGTTGCACGACCTGATACCGCTCCACCACCCCGAGCTGTTCCTCGAACCGGACGCGGCCGCCGCCGCGTATTACGCGCAGAAGCTCGCGTATCTCAGCCGGGCGGACCTCATCCTCACCAACTCGGACTTCACCGCTCGCGACGCACTGGAGCGCCTTCCCCTCGACGGGACGTCCGTCGTCGCCGTCTCGGCAGCCTGCGCCCCGAGCTTCCGGCCGCTCGCCGCGGACGAGCCGGGCATCGCCGCGCTCCGGCGACGGCTTCGCCTGGCCGGTCCGTTCCTCCTCACCACGGGCACGATAGAGCCACACAAGAACCTTCAGCGCCTCTTCGCCGCGATCGCCCGCATCGCGCCGGAGCGGCGCATTCCCGTGGTTCTGCCCGGCAACTTCATCGGACGGCAGAAACAGATCCTCGGCCAGATGGCGAGCAGCGCGGGCCTCGGCCGGGAGGAGTTCGTCCTTGCCGGATATGTCAGCGACGACGATCTCGTGCGACTCTACAACTGCTGCGATCTCATGGTCCTGCCATCGCTCGACGAGGGCTTCGGACTGCCGGCGCTCGAGGCGATCGCGTGCGGCGCGCCGACCATCGGCTCGAACGCGGCGAGCATTCCCGAGATCATCGACCGCGAGGATGCGCTGTTCGACGCCACCGACGTCGACGACATGACGAGGCTGATCTCGCGGGGCATCTCCGACCCCGCGTTCCGTCGCTCGCTTCGGGATACGGGACTGGAGCGGGCGCGTCTGTTCTCCTGGGACGAGACCGCGCGCCGCGCGCTTTCGGCGATGGCCGCGACGGTCGAGGCGAAGCGACAGACGCGGGCGACCGCACGGGCCGCGCCGCCGGCCATCCCCCGAGGCCGGCGAATGAGCCTGGCCCTGGTCGTGCCCGGCCCCGAGGGCGCGAACCATGCGGCAGCCTTCGCCGAGCGCTACGACCTGACACTCGTCTCGCCGCGCCCGATCGTACCGACCGGGCGGCAGAGCGCCTTCCGGGTCGAGTCGCCGGAATGGCTTCACGGCAACGCCGCCGGAATCGACCGCGTCGTGTACGTGCTGGGCGACACGCCAGCCCACGACTTCATGATCCCGCTCATCGAGGCTCTCCCGGGCGCCGTGATCCTCGACTCGCTCCATATCGGCCAGGTCTTCGCCCGCCGCGAGGTAGCGAACGAGGACGAAGCCCCGTGGTGCGTGGCGCTCTACGAGTCGCATGGCTACGCCGCGGTTCGCGACCGGTTCCGGGATGCCGAAGCCGCCCGGCGCGCCTATCCCGCCAGCCTCGACCTCCTCCGCAAGGCTCGTGGCGTCATCGTCCACGCGCCCGAGATGCTGGCGGCGGGCCGGGACTGGCTCGGACCGACCGTCGGCCGCGACTGGCACCTCGTGCCGCGGGGCGTGGCGGATGCGGGCGCCCGCTACGAGGCGGCCATCGAAGCCTCGTACGCTGCGGGACTGGCCGGACTGGCCGAGGCGATCGTCGCGCTCGACTTGCCGCGCAGCGACGCCGACGTCGTCGCCCTGGCGTCGACGATCGCCAAGTCGTT
>JAEVZM010000089.1 GCA_023392225.1 Pseudomonadota bacterium | reverse complement strand
GGCGGTGGGATCGTCGCATTCGAGCGTCCGGTTGCCGGCGCTGGCGATCAGCACCCCGTCACGGACCAGCGCGGCACCGACCGGCACCTCGCCGCGCGCCGCGGCTGCCTCCGCCTCGGCGAAGGCGATTCCCATCGGGTCGAGAACCGTCGCCATCTCTCCTCATCCTCGCCACCCGCCGCGGGCTCTGCTATGAGCCGGGCATGGCCGATTCCGACGTGAAATCCACCCCACCGGGCGAGCGCATCGCCAAGGTGCTGGCGCGCGCCGGCGTCTGCTCGCGCCGCGACGCCGAACGCTGGATCGCAGAGGGACGTATCAAGGTCAACGGCAAGGTACTGGCCTCGCCCGCGGTCAACGTCACCGAGAGCGACCGCGTCGAGGTCGACGGCGAGCGGCTGCCGCAGAAGGAGCGCACCCGGCTGTGGCTCTACAACAAGCCCGGCGGGCTGGTGACCACGGCCCGCGATCCCGAGGGGCGGAAGACGGTGTTCGAGGCGCTGCCGCCCGACCTGCCGCGGGTGATCGCGGTCGGCCGGCTCGACATCAACACCGAGGGGCTGCTGCTGCTGACCAATGACGGGGGGCTCGCACGGGTGCTCGAGCTGCCGGCGACCGGCTGGCTCCGCCGCTACCGGGTGCGGGCGCATGGCACGATCGACCAGGCGCGGCTCGATACGCTCAAGGACGGGGTCGCGATCGACGGCGTGCTCTATGCCGGGATCGAGGCGACGGTCGACCGCGTGCAGGGCGGCAATGTCTGGCTGACGATGGGCCTCCGCGAGGGCAAGAACCGCGAGATCAAGAAGGTCCTCGCCCACCTCGGGCTCGACACCAACCGCCTGATCCGCATCTCCTACGGGCCGTTCCAGCTCGGCGACCTCGCGGAAGGCGAGGTGCGCGAGATCCGCGGCCGGGTGCTCCGCGACCAGCTCGGCGCCAAGCTCGCGGCGGCGGCCCATGCCGATTTCGAGGCGCCGGTGCGCGAGAGCGCGCGGCCTGAGCCGAAACCGGTGAAGCCGCGGAGCGGCAAGCCAGCCTCGGCGAAGCCGCGGCCGGCCGGCCCGCACGCCAAGCGGCAACAGGGGGCGAAACTCTATTCCGGCAAGCCGCCCGCAGCCGGCACCCGGTCGGGCGCCGCGAAGCCTTCGGGCACAGGCGGAGACAGGCCGCGCGGGCCGGGGCAGGGCCGTCCGAAACGGAACGACCGTGCGGATCGTCGGCGGTGACCTCGGCGGGCGCCGGCTCGCCACGCCACGGTCCGACGCGATCCGGCCGAGCTCGGACCGGCTTCGCCAGACGCTGTTCGACATCCTCGCCCACGCCTATGACCAAGTCGTGCGCGATGCCCGGGTGCTCGACCTCTTCGCCGGTACGGGCGCGCTCGGTCTCGAGGCGGTGTCGCGGGGCGCAAGACACGCGCTGTTCGTCGAGGACGGCGTCGAGGCGCGCGGCCTGATCCGCGCCAATATCGAGACCCTCGGTCTCACCGGGAAGACGCGCATCTTCCGCCGCGACGCGACCCGCCTCGGCGAGGCGGGCGCCATTGCGCCATTCGACCTCGCCTTTGCCGACCCGCCCTATGGCCGCGGGCTCGGCGAGAAGGCGCTTGGGGCGGCGGTAGGCGGCGGGTGGCTCGTCCCCGGCGCGCTGGTCGTCCTCGAGGAGCGCGGCGACGTAGTTGTAGCGCCGATTGCCGGGCTCGCGGTGCTGGAGCGGCGCGAGATCGGCGAGTCCCAACTGCTCTTCATGAGGGCGGAGGGCTGAGCTCCGCCCCGAAATCGCCTCGTTCCTTAAGCGCTTGTAATGTGCTCCAGGCCCAGGCCGGGGGTAGACTGCGCCGGTAATTCGCATCCCGTCCGGCCCGGCCGGGCGCCCGACCAGAGAGGTACGTCCCCCGTGATCAGATCGACCGTCTCCGCCGCCGCCTTCGCCGTGACGCTGGCGCTGACGGCGCCGATGGCGTCGGCGGAGACGCCGCAATTCGCCGCCGGCGCGACCACCTTCAACCTCGCCAATGGCATGCAGGTGGTGGTCATCCCCGACCATCGCGCGCCGATCGTCACCCACATGGTGTGGTACCGGGCGGGTGCGGCCGACGAGCTGCCGGGCGAATCGGGCGTCGCCCACTTCCTCGAGCACCTGATGTTCAAGGGCACCAAGGAGCACCCCGAGGGCGAGTTCTCCAAGGTGGTCAACTCGGTCGGCGGCGACGAGAACGCCTTCACCACCGACGACGTCACCGCCTATCACCAGACGGTCGCCAAGCAGTACCTGCCGCTGATGATGCAGTTCGAGGCGGACCGGATGGCGAACCTCATCCTCAACGATGCGGTGGTCGCGACCGAGCGCGCCGTCATCCTCGAAGAGCGCCGGATGCGGATCGACAACGAGCCGGGCGCGCAGCTCTCTGAGGCGATCCGCTCGACGCTCTACCAGAACAGCCGCTACGGCGTGCCGACCATCGGCTGGCCGGACGAGATGGCCAAGCTCGACCTCGACGCGGCGCTGTCCTGGTACAACCGCTACTACACGCCGAACAACGCCATCCTGATCGTCGCCGGCGACGTCACCGAGGACGAGGTGCGCAAGCTCGCCGAAGACACCTACGGCAAGGTGGCGGATCGCTTCGACCCGCCGCCGCGCATGCGCGCCGGCGAGCCGGTGCCGCTCGCCGCCCGCACCGTGACGCTCGCCGATCCCAAGGTGACGCAGCCCTCGATGCAGCGCGTCTACCTGGTGCCGTCCTACACCACCGGCGCACCCGGCGAGGGGCCGGCCCTCGACATCCTGTCGGAGATCCTCGGCGGCGGCACCACCAGCCGGCTCTACCGCGACCTCGTGGTCGACCAGGCGGTGGCGGCCAGCGCCGGCGCCTTCTACCGCTCGAGCCTTCTCGGCGACACCATGTTCGGCTTCTACGGCACGCCGCGCGACGACGGCACGCTCGACCAGCTCGAGGCCGCGCTCAATGCCGAGATCGCCAAGGTGGTCGCCGACGGCGTGACCGAGGAGGAGGTCGAGCGCGCCAAGAACCGCCTGATCGCCTCGACCGTCTACGCCGAGGACAATGCGCAGACGCTGGCCCAGGCCATCGGCACCTCGCTCGCCAGCGGCGAGACCCTCGCCGACGCGCAGGCCTGGCCGGCGACGATCGAGGCGGTGTCCGTCGAGGACGTCAATGCGGCGGCGCGGAAGTACCTCGACATCCGCCGGTCGGTGACCGGCTACCTGGTCGGCTCGTCCGAGCAGAGCCCCTCCTGAGCCTCCGGAGCGATTCAACATGAACGTCAAAGCCCTGGCCGTCTCGTTCGGCCTTCTGTTCGCCCCGGTGGCGCTCGCCGGTCCCGCCGGCGCCGTCGACATCCAGCGCATCGTCAGCCCCAAGGGCGTCGAGGCCTGGCTGGTCGAGGAGCACACCGTGCCGGTGATCGCCGTGTCCTTTGCCTTCGAGGGCGGCTCCGCCCAGGACCCCGAGGGCAAGGCCGGCACCGCCAACCTCCTCTCGGGCCTCCTCGACGAGGGCGCCGGCGATCTCGATAGCCGCGCCTTCCAGACCGCGCTCGACGACGCCTCGATCAACCTCTCCTTCGACGCTTCGCGCGACACCTTCTCCGGTTCGCTCCGCACGCTCAGCGAGAACCGCGACGAGGCGGTGCGGCTGACCCGGCTGGCGCTCAGCGAGCCGCGCTTCGACCCCGAGCCGGTCGAGCGCATCCGTTCGCAGATCCTGACCGGCATCCGGGCTGGCGAGCGCGACCCCGGCGAGATCGCCAATCGCGAGATGATGCAGGCGGTGTTCGGCGACCACCCCTATGCCGATCCCAACGAGGGGACGCTCGAGACGCTCTCGGCGGTCACCGTCGACGACCTCCGGACCTACAAGAACAAGATCATCGCCCGCGACAACCTCAAGGTGGCGATCGTGGGCGACATCGATGCGGCCGAGGCCGGCGCGATGCTTGACGCGTTGTTCGGCGACCTGCCGGTCAAGGCCAATCGCAACGGCATCGAGGACGTCGCGCCGCGCACCGCCCAGGTCATCGACGTCACCCTGCCGATCCCGCAGGCAGTGATCCAGATCGCCGGCAACGGCCTCAAGCGCGACGATCCGGATTTCATCACCGCCTCGGTGGCGAGCTACATCCTCGGCGGCGGCAGCTTCTCCTCGCGCCTCTACAAGGAGATCCGCGAGAAGCGGGGCCTTGCCTATTCGGTGTGGCTCGGCCTGATCCCGCTCGACCATGCCGGGCTGTGGTTCGCCGGCACCTCGACGCGGGCCGACAAGGCCGACGAGGTGGTGGCGCTGATCGAGAGCGAGGTGAAGCGCTTCGCCGAGGAGGGGCCGACCGAACAGGAGCTCGCCGACGCCAAGGCGTACCTCATCGGCAGCTATCCGCTCCGCTTCGACACCTCGTCCGACATCGCCGACCAGCTTCTCGCCATCCAGCTCGAGAACCTCGGCATCGACTATGTCGACAAGCGCAACGACCTGATCGCCGCCGTCACCATCGACGACATCCGCCGCGTCTCCACGCGCCTGTTCTCGGGCGAGGACCGCGTCGTGGTCCGGGTCGGCACGCCGCAGAGCTGACGGCTCCAGATGAGCGCCGCGCCGGACGGGCTCCGGA
>JAEVZM010000650.1 GCA_023392225.1 Pseudomonadota bacterium | reverse complement strand
GTGCTCAACCTCCTTTGGCAGAAGGCGCGGACGCGGAACGAGACCGACATCGTCCTGACGCTGGCCGATTACGAGGCGGCGGGCGGCCTCGGCGGGGCGCTCGACCGCCACGCCGACGACATTGCCGCGACCGTGCCGGCCGAATTTGCCGCCGCCATCGACCCGGTGTTCCGCTCGCTGGTCACCGGGCGCACGGTGGCGGACGCGGTCCGGCGGCCGACCCGGTTCGGCGAGATCGTCGAGCTCGCCGGCGGGCAGCGTGATGCGGTCGCCGCGGTCGTCGACGCCTTCCGTGCCCAGGGCGTCAACTTCCTGACGCCGGGGGCGCCGGACCCGGTCCACGACGACACCATCATCGACATCAGCCACGAGAGCCTGATCCGCCAGTGGCGGCGCCTGTCGCGCTGCCTCGACGAGGAGGCGCATTCGGCCGATGCCTGGAACCAGCTTCTCACCCGCTCCGAGCGCTATGCCGCGGGGTCCGGCGGCCTGCTCACCGGGCTCGACCTCGACAACCTCGTCGACTGGTGGAAGCGGGCGCAGCCGATCCCGGCCTGGGCCAACCGCTACGGCAACCATTTCGAGACGGCCGAGCAGTACCTCCGCGACAGCCAGTTCGCCGAGGCCGACCGGAAGCGCCGCGACGAGGAGGAGGAGCGGAAGCTCCTCGCCGCCGAGCAGGAGGCCAATACCGGCCGGCGCTTTAAGCGCCTCGCGGGCGCGCTCGCCGCAGCGCTGATCATTGCCTTCGGTGCGGTCGGCGCGGCGATCTATCTGTGGCGCGAATCGAACGCGGAGGCGCTCGCCGCCCTCGAGGCGCAGGCCGAGGCCGACCGCCAGCGCCAGATCGCCGAAGCGGCGCGGACCGAGGCCGAGGAGCAGCGTGCCATCGCCGAGGCTGAGGCCACCGCCGCCGAGGCGGCCCGGGCGGAGGCCGACCAGCAGCGGGCGATCGCCGAGGCGGAGCGTGCCGACGCCGAGCGGGCCCGGGCCCTTGCCGAAGCCGCCGAACAGGCGGCGATCCTCGCCCGCCAGCAGGCCGACCAGATCATCGACTCCTCGATCGCCTATTTCGCCAAGTCGCTCGGCGACGAGGTTGCCGCGATCCAGGAGAATCCCGACCAGGTCGCCGATCTTGGCTATGCCGGCGGCCTTCTCTCCCGCCTCGCGGAGGACGCCGGCGAGCGGCTCGGCAGCGACACCGATATCGACACCAGCTTCGTCGACGCGCTTCGCCCGTCCTTCGTCGTCCAGGATGCGCTTTCAGCGAGCGCGATCCCGACCGTCGAGCCGGCTCCGACCGGCAAGGTCACCCGGTGGATCGGCCCAACCGGCGCCCCGGCGTTCAACGCCGCCATCGACTGGGGCGCCCGGTCGCTGCGCTTCTCCGACGGCACGGGCCGGGTCGCCGCCCTCTACGGTTTGCCCTCGGAGCTGTGGACGAACGAGGACGTCACCGTCCCGCTCGGTGCGGTGGCGGACGGCGAGGGGGCGCCCCTCGCGGTGTTAGCGGATTCGGGCGGACAGCTGTGGCTCGGGGCCGGCGGCGCCGGTGACTTGGCGCGGGTCGGCGGCGGCGATCTTGCGGTCGGGCAGATCGACGACGTCGTCGCCGGCAGCGGCGGCGCGGTGTTCGTGGGCTTCACCCTCGGCGACACCGGGCAACAGCTCTTCGGCTCGCCGCGCCGCATCGCCCGGCTGCAGCGCGACGGCGACGGCTGGCAGGTGAGCGGGCTCTACCGGATGCCGCGCGGGCCAGACGCTGACAGCGCATGGCCGATGCGCTTCGCCGGCGTCACCGACGATGCGGTGCTGAGCGTGGCCGATGGCGGCATCTACCGGACCGACCTTGCCGGCGCCGAGACCAAGCCGATCTGGATGCCGGCCGCGGTGATCGACGCCGCGCTGGCCGGCGACGGGCGCTACCTGCTGGTCGGCGGCCCCCGGGACGACAGCGGCGCCTGTTTCGGCGGCGGCGGCAGGACCGGCGCCCTCGACCTCTGGAACCAGCCGGCGCCCCTCGCGCCGCAGCCGGCCGGCCTGAGCATCAACCCGATCGCTCTCGGCGAGGAGCTGGCGCCTATCCAGCGCGTTCTGCTGCCGGAGTGCCTCCTGCTCTACGATCTCGGCGAGGGCTTGCCGCTCTGGCGGGGGGAGGCAGACGCCACGCGGCTCCATACCGCCCGGTTGGCGGACGATGGCGCGATCGAGGTCCTCGAGGGCGTCTCGCCCGGCATGACCGTCCGGCGGATCGTGCCGCAGCCGTCCGGCGACTGGGCCGAGATGGCCGGTTCGCTCGAGCCCGCCGCGTGGGGTGCGGGCGGATTGCGCGATACCGTGGCGGAGGCGGTCGCCGGCCGGTGGGCGCTGCCCACCGGGCTCTCGGCCGACTTGGTCCGCTCGGTGATGCAGGACGGTGTGCTGCGCCGCATCGGCGATGTTCCGTCCGGCGGACGGATCGTCGCCTGGCGGGTGGGCGGCGACGAGGTCCAGATTGCTCGGGTGATCGAGGCGGGGGGCATCGAGGCGAGCCTCGACGTGCTGGTCTATCGCCCGGGGCAGGATGGATTCATCCGCGACGACCGGATCGATGCCGGCAGTGTCGCCTGCGTCCCGGCCGAAGGGGACGATCCTTGCCGGTTCGATTCGGCAGCGCTCAGTCCCGACGGCAACTGGCTGCTGGTG
>JAEVZM010000649.1 GCA_023392225.1 Pseudomonadota bacterium | reverse complement strand
GGTTAGCACGATGCTGTGGAGGCGAGGAAGGCGGATGGAGCTCGGGCAGGCCCGCACGCCGGAGGGCACGCGACTCTACGCCATCGGCGACGTCCATGGCATGGACGACATGCTCGCCGACGCCCATCGGAACATCGCCGACGACCTCGCGGAGCGGCCCGTCGTCGACTGGCGGCTCGTCCATGTCGGCGACTATGTCGACCGCGGCCGCGCCTCGGCCGGGGTGATCGAGCGCCTCGCCCGCTTCTCCGCCGATGACCCCCGCGTCGTCTGCCTCATGGGCAACCACGACGAGCTGATGCTCGGCTTCCTTTCGGAGCCGATGCTCTGCGGCCCGACCTGGCTCGGCAACGGCGCCCCGGCGACACTCGCCTCCTACGGCATCGCCGTGCCCGAGGGCCTCGACTTCGACGGTCTCGCCACCCTCTCCGCCCGGCTCGGCTCGGCGCTGCCGGAAAGCCATCGGGACTTCCTCGCCGGCCTCCGGCGCTCCGTCCAGTTCGGCGACTTCTTCTTCTGCCATGCCGGCATCCGTCCGGGCGTGGCGCTCGAGCGCCAGACCGACCAGGACCTGGTCTGGATCCGGGACCCGTTCCTGTCGAGCGATCGCGCCCACGGCGCGGTCATCGTCCACGGCCATACGCCGGTGACGGCACCCGAGGTGCGGCCCAATCGGATCGACATCGATACCGGCGCGGTCTACGGCGGGCCGCTCACCGTGCTCGCGCTCGACGGGACAGGCTACCGGTTCCTCTGACCCTCTCCGCCGCAGGACCTATCCGGACTGACGCTCTCGATGCGGGCGTTGTTGAAGCGGACCGTTCTTCAGCCGGGGTCGCCGTCCATCGTCGCGGTCGAGATCAGCCAGATCGGAGCGGGCACGCACTGGCCGGTCCCGTGGACCCCGTCGGGACCGCGCCCTCGCTCCAACTCCCGTCGACCGTTGGTAGATTTGGCCGTTGGTCGCCGCCGGTCCCGCCGCCCGCGACCCAGGCGATTACATCGCGCTTCGGGTCCAGGGTGACCCGGTCGAATTTGGCGGATGTGCCCACGCCCCATTCAGACAATGTCGAAGTCGGCTGCCTTCAGCTTGGGGCCACCCTCGAGCACCGCGATCTTCGCCGCCTTCTGGCCGCCTGTCCCGTCAGGATCGTAGAAGAGCGCACCCGACTTCTTGTTGTAGATGATGTGGTCGTTGCGATCGTCCGCCGACTTGTCGCCCGAATCGAAATACGCCCTCTTGAGACTGTCGGCAGCCTTTAGCTTGCGAAACGCTGTGAGGATGAGTTCGACCCGGTCGCCTGCCTTTGCGGAAAAGTCGGTGACGACATCGAAGTTCTTCTTTCCCGCCGAATCGAAAAGGAACGAGTCCCTTCCAACGCCGCCCGTGAGGACATCCTTATCAAGGCCGCCCGAAAGGCGGTCATCCCCCTTCCCACCGTAGAGCTTGTCACTGCCGCGATTGCCGTAGAGGGAATTGGCGCCATCATTCCCCCAAAGGATGTTGTCGGCCTTAGTGCCGGTTGCATCTATGTCGGCGGCACCCAAAAGACGGACATTCTCGAGGCCGTCCCATAGAGAATACGTGAAACCGACCTCCACGGTATCTCCATAGCTATTGTCGGGATACTCGATGATCGTATCGAACTCGTCGATGCGATAGGTATCGGCGTTCTCGCCGCCAATCAGAATATCGCTGCCGGCCCCTCCCTCGAGGTAGTCTTCGCCGTCATCTCCGTACAGCGTGTCATTGCCGCCGCGGCCGATAAGAACATCATCGCCGTCCCCACCAACTGCGTAGTCATCGTGCGATGTCAGAAGCAGCCGATCCCCGTAGTAGCTGCCGGAGATGAAGCTCTCATTGTCGAGTAGATCGGAGACAGGCCGTCCCGCAAGGCTTGTGTCGGTCAGCGGAGGTGAGAAATGGACACGCCAATGCAGCCCCGGGGTAAACGGGTTGGGACTGTCGCGCATGTCGGAGACAGGAAAGGCAGCCAGATCGTCAGGAACGACGATCCCCGGCCCGCCTGCTTCGAAGTCGACGTCCCAACCGGTTCCTTCGGTCGGGTATCCCTCGTAATAGGCGCTCAACCCTATGGAGATCGACATCACAGTCCTCCGGTGCCGGGCCTTTTGTCCCGTCGTGCGCTGTCAGAGGTCTATTGGCGTGCGCCGAAACACGCCCGACGACCAACATTCTCAGCTTCCCGTCAGGGGAAATCGGCTCACTGCGACGCCCGCCAGGCGGCGACCATCGTCTTGGCGCGCGCGCCGACCTCGGCCGGCGACAGGCCGGGCTTGTAGAGGCTCGAGCCGATGCCGAAGCCGGCGACCCCGACCTTGAGATAGTCGCCGATAGTGCCGGCATCGACGCCGCCGACCGCGAGCAGCGGGATCTCCTTCGGCAGCACCGCCGAGATGCCCTTGATGCCGCCCGGACCGAGCACGTCGGCGGGGAAGAACTTAAGCGCATCGGCCCCGGCCCGGATCGCGCCCAGTGCCTCGGTGGCGGTGAACACGCCCGGATAGGAGTCGAGTCCGGCCGCCTTGGTGGCGCGGATCACCTCGTCGTCGCGGTTGGGCGAGACGATGAGCGTGCCGCCGGCTGCGGCGACCGCCTTCACGTCGTCGACCGTCAGCACCGTGCCGGCCCCGATCCGGGCGCGGCCGCCGGCCTGCCGGGCCATGATGGCGATGCTCTCGAACGGCTGCGGCGAGTTGAGCGGCACCTCGATCAGGCCGATGCCGGAAGCGATCAGCGCCTCGAGCGTCGCCTCGGCCTCGCCGGGACGGATGCCGCGGAGAATGGCGACGAGCGGCGGATGACCGTGGAACAGCGGATGCGTCATCGGGAGGTCTCTGGAGGGAGAAGCCCGGCGATGCGGGCGAAGGCGGTGAGGCCGGCGGTGACCAGGTCCGAGCCGTCGCGGACCTCGGCCTCGTAGCCGGCGATGTCGAACGCCCGGGCATAGGCGCGGGCCAGCGAGCGGCTGCCGACGATGCGGAGCGCCCTGCCCTGCCACAGCCGGCCGGTGTCGCGCGCCGCGGCGATCTCGCCGCCGATGACGAGGCCCGAGAGATAGGCCATGTTGTCTTCCGGTGCGGTGCCGTCGAGCAGCTGGCGCGCGCGCACCGAGAAGATCGCGGCGAGGAACGGAAGGCCGTCGAGCACCGTGCGCCGGACGCCGAGCGCGAAATCCGGCAGCGTCGACAGCTCCGCCGCGCCATCCTTCACCGAGTGGCGGAGGAACGACTGCCGCGACAGCAGCCCGAACATCTCGCCGGTGAGGAAGGTCTGAAAGTCGGCGATGGCGCCGTCGCTCGCCGTCGCCCATTTCGAGTGCGTTCCGGGCAGCACCACGACGCCGTCGAACGCCGGCTCGGCGGCGAGCAGGCCGACGATCTGGGTCTCCTCGCCGCGGATCACGTCGCCGTCGCGGTCGGCACTGCGCACCATCACGCCGGGCACGATGGCGATCTGCCGGCCGTCCTCGTCCTTCATCCGCAGCATGCCGGCGGCGATGTCGGCGGGCGCGGCCGGGCATTCGGCGTAGACCGCCTCGCGCCAGCCCTGCCGGCTGCCGACCATGCCGGCCATGATCGC
>JAEVZM010000637.1 GCA_023392225.1 Pseudomonadota bacterium | reverse complement strand
ACCGGAGGAAGCGCGGATCGATGCCGACGAGGTCATCCGTCTCCTCGATCTCCAGCCGAACGCGACCTGCGGCTTTGTCCGGGTCACCTTCTCGAGCCCGCTGGACATAGCGCCCGGTGGTCTGCCGGCGCCGTTCGCCAATGGCCGGCCGCTCGGTTCGGCGCTCTACTTTCTCGTGACGCCGACCGCGCCCGTGCGCCCGCATCGGATCCGGAACGATCAGCTCTACCACTTCTATCTCGGTGACCCGCTGGAGGTGTTTCTCCTGCACGAGGACGGCTCCGCGGAGCGCGTCGTCGTCGGTTCCGACATCCGCGCCGGACAACGGGTCCAGCTCCACATCCCGGGCAATACGTTCCACACCGCGCGGCTCCTCGGCGACGGTGCCTGGTTTCTCGGCGGAAGTACCGAGTGGCCCGGCGTGGTCCCGGCCGAGGACGTCGAGATCGGCGATGTCGACGCGCTTGCCGCGTCACACCCCTCGGTGGCCGCCGATATCCGCGAGATCGCTGCGTCGGTGCGGGACGTGCCGGCCGGAGGCCCCCGCTGAACATGCGCGGTGCCGGCGCACTCCTCCTCGCCCTTGCGGCGGCGCTCGGGTTCGCCCTGCCGGCGGCGCATGCGCTCGACCTCGTGCCGGTCAACCCCGCCTCGGCCTATCCCGAGGGGCCCTCGGTGGTCGATGGCGACCTCTACTACGCCGAGATGGGCAGTGACCGCGTCATGCGCTTCGATGGCGTCGCCAATCACGTGCTGTGGTCCCGGGACGGGTGCGGGCCGACGTCGGTGACCCCGGCCGGCGAGACGCTGGTCGTGCTCTGCCATCGCGAAGAGGTGGTGGCGCGGATCAGCCGCGATGGCGCGCTCATCGAGATCATCGACCGCGACAGCGAGGGGCAGCCCTTCGCCGATCCCAATGCCGCGGGCAGCGACGGCAGGGGCGGGGTCTATTTCTCGTCCTCCGGTGTCTTTTCGCCGGGGGCGCGGGCGACCGGCGCCATCCTCCATCTCGCCGCCGATGGCACGCTCACCCGGGTCGCCCGCGACATCCACTATGCCAACGGCGTGGTGCTCTCGCCGGACGGCGCGCTCCTCTACGCCTCCGAGCACCTCAGCCGGCGTGTCCTTGTCTTCGACGTCGCCGCCGATGGGACGCTTCACGGACGGCGCGTGTTCGTGGCGCTCGACGATGTCGAGGGGACCGATCCGACGCGCGGCTGGGAGCTCGGGCCCGACGGCCTCGCCGTCGACCGCGACGGCAACCTGATCATCGCCGAGTATGGGGCGGGGCACCTCCTCGTCGTCGATCCCACGGGGTCGCTGGTCGCGACCGTGCCGGTGCCGCAGGCCTACGTCACGTCGTCGACGCTGAACGAGGACCAGAGCGTCCTCTTCATCACCGCGCCGGCCTCGCTCGCCTCGCCCGACGAGGACGGGGCGGTCTACGCCACGCCCTATCCGATCCAGCCGTAGGCTCTAGTTCCGCCCCGGATCCTCGTAGAGCCAGCGGCTTCGCTGCTTTTCCCCGATCAGGCAGTCGATCCGCGGTGGCGCCTGGAAGGCCGCCGCCTGGATCAGCCGCGGCTCGGGCAGGCGGCCGGCGATCTCGAGCACCAGCTTCCTCCGCACCGCGACGGCGAAACGGCTCATGTCGTCGACGGTGATCATGAACGCGCCCGGCCCGCCGATGACGCAGTCCTCGTAGTACACGTCGAGATCGGGGATGTTGTAGGGACCGTAGGAGAAGACGGTCTTGAGCATGATCGGCTGGCCGTTGATGGTGATGCCCTCGGCGACGATGCGGTCGCGCACCGGCACCACCGCCGGTCCCAAGTTGTTCGGCCCGTCGCCGGAGACGTCGATGGCGCGGCGCGCGCCGCGTGCGCCGGTCGCGGGAAACAGGCTGGCCGAGAAGGCGAGGCCCTCCGAGATCGAGGTGCCGCGCTCCCGCGCCAGCGGCACGGCCGCCAGCGTGGCGGCAAAGGCTTCGGCTTCGGCGGTCTCGGAGACGATGGTCCACGGCACCACGACCGCCTGCTGGAACGGGCCGGCCCACTCGACATAGGTGACCGCAATCGTCCCGGTTAGTCCCGACTGGATCGCCTGCATCACCTCCGGATGGCGGAGGGCCGCGACATAGCCGTCGCGTTGCAGCTGCTGCTCATCGAGGTCCATCGAGCGCGAGATATCGACGGCGAGGACCAGCTCGAGGTCGACATCGACCTGCGCTGCCGCGGGCGCGGCACCGAGCAGCGTCATGCCGAGCAGGCAGGCCGCGAGCGTTCCGTGGTGCATCCGGCCGACCTCCATGTCCGCCCTCCCGGTCCGCTTCCTCCCTGAAAGGCAATGGTAGGGCAGGCCGGTCCGCCGTCAAACCCCGGGATGTCCGGGTCTTTGACACTCGCGGAAAGCGGGTGCTAGCGTTGCCTTCCGACCGG
The DNA here is from genome assembly GCA_023392225.1 of Pseudomonadota bacterium. GTDB lineage: Bacteria > Pseudomonadota > Alphaproteobacteria > Rhizobiales > Kaistiaceae > Bauldia. The sequence continues at coordinate 3,695 of JAEVZM010000637.1, read as the reverse complement.
AGAGCCCGAATGCGCAAGCCGCTTGCCATTGCCGTGTCAGCGCTCGCTCTCGCGGCGACGCCCCTCCTGGCCGCCGACGGGACGCTCGATCCGATCGCGCCCTGCGGGAGGGTTCTGGCCGAGGACAGCGGCGTGCCCGAGGTGGCGGTGGGGTTCTGGGCGTTCGGCTATCTCGACGCGGCGACCGGCGAGGCGCATCGCGTCACCGCCGACAACCTCGCCAAGATGCGCGAGGTGCTGCGCGGGCGCTGCGCCGCGGCGCCGGAGACCCGGCTGATCGACATCGCCGAGGCGATCGCCGGCATGGAGCGGTCCTCCGAGCCGCAGGTGGCGGGCGAGGGGCGGGCGCTGCTCGACCGGTTCTTCGATCCCGCGGCCGACCACGGGGCGATGACGCTCGCCCTCAAGCCGACGGCGGAGGACGTGCGCGCCGTCTACGGCGAGCCGCTGGCAGGGCGGCTGATCGCGCACTACGAGGGGCTCTTCGCGCCCGGCGCGGCGATTGCGCCGACGCCGGGCCAGACGCAACTGCTCTCGACCTTCACCACCACGGCGGCGCTCAAGCGCGGCGACCCGGTGCTGGCCGACTTCCCCGGCGGCTACCGCGAGGTGCTGGAGTACTTCGTGTCCGACGTGCCGATCGCCCGTTTCAAGTTCGTCGAGCCCGGCGAGACGCTGGGCATGGCCTTCGACGGCCTGATCCATGTCAATGGCCGCTGGGTGCTGATGCCGAAGCCGTGGTCGGTGCTGCCCTGAGGGCTCAGGCGTCGCCCAGATAGGTCTTCACCGTCTCGATGAACTTCCCCACCGAGATCGGCTTCGACATGTAGGCCTCGCAGCCGCCCTGGCGGATGCGCTCCTCGTCGCCCTTCATGGCGAAGGCGGTGACGGCGATGACCGGGATCGAGCGCAGCTCGTCGTCTTCCTTGAGCCACTTGGTCACCTCGAGCCCCGACACCTCCGGGAGCTGGATGTCCATGAGGATCAGGTCCGGCCGGTGTTTTCGGGCAAGGTCGATCGCTTCGAGCCCGTTGCGCGTCTCGACGGTCTTGTAGCCGATCCCTTCGAGGAGGTCGTGGAAGAGCTTCATGTTGAGCTCGTTGTCTTCCACGACCAGCACGGTCTTGGGCATGAATCCTGATTCCGGATGCCGGACGGCGCGGCCAGCGGCGGCCCGCGCGCTTCTCAAGCGTTCACAGTAGCTGCGATTCGTTGGCAAAAGACAAACGCTGCCGATTCGCGAAGGTTCAGCTTGCCGGCGTCGCGCCTCAGCCGTTCTCGCCACGCGCGAAACGCGCTAGGAGCATCGCCATGGATACGCTCGAAATCAGCCTCGACGGCTACACCGACCTGCCGCCCGGCAAGATCGCCAACATCGTCACCTATCTCGAGATGACGGCACCGCCGGCGCCGACCGGGACGGGACCGGCACGAACCGATCTCGCGTTCCGGCGCCGCGCCGCGCCCGATACCGGCTGGTTTCGCGCCACCATCCGGGCGATCGGCGAGGATTGGCTGTGGTTCTCGCCGCTGGTCATGGCTGAGGCGAAGCTCGCCGCGATCCTCGCCGATCCGGGCATGGACTTCTACGTCCTCGAGCGAGACGGCACGACCGTCGGCATCGCCCAGCTCGACCGGCGGACGGCCGGCGAGGTCGAGATCGCCTTTTTCGGCGTGGTCCCGTCGGAGACCGGCACGGGAGCAGGGCGCTTCCTCATGGACCGGACGCTCGAGGCGGCGTTCGGCCCGGGCGTGCGCCGAGTCTGGCTGCACACCTGCACCTTCGACCATCCGGCCGCGGTGCCGTTCTACCTCCGGGCCGGCTTCGTCCCGTACAAGCTCGCAATCGAGGTCACCGACGATCCGCGCCTGACCGGCCACATCCCACGCTCGGCGGGCCGGCACGTCGCGCTGATCGAGCCCGGCAAGACCTAGGCGGGCGTCAGTGCCCCCCGTTCGCCCGGGCGGGCGGGGTCTCCGGAGCGCGGTTCTGGTCGCGCTCGGCCAGCGCTTCCATCTTCTCGAGCTCCTGCTCGGCCTCGGTGCACTCGGCGACCGCGGCCGCGAGCTGTCCCTTGAGATCCTCGACCGAGGCGAGGAGGTTGTCCCGACGCTGGGTCGCCGCCCTCGCGAAGGTTGGATAGGCGAAGTGGGCACTATCGCGGATGCCGCTCCGCTCCTGCTCGGCGACCACCTGATCGTTGAGGTCCCGCGCCATGCGCTCGAACTCGGCGATCATGCCCTCGATCTGCGCTACCTGCCGCCGTTTCTCGCGAACCTGGAAACGCTTCAACCTGACCATGCCGTCACGCGCCTTGATAGCCAACGCACACTCCCCTTACGCCCCTGTCCAAGGAGGCGCGCTAACTGCCTCCCACACCGCCCCTTCTCGCTCTGGCGGTAACCTTTCGTTTACGTCTCGCGTTAATCATGGGGGTCGACCACTTAATTCACCGTAAACCCGAACCTTCGGAATCAGCGGTTCTTCGTGAGTCTCTTGAATCACTTAGCCGGGTTTTCTCAAGCTGGTTAAGAGGATCCAAACGCGGAGAATTGTCCGAAAATTCAGATAAATGCGGCAAAGAGCCGATAATTTCTGTTAATCCGCTTGTGCTGCCGAATCAGTGTTTGTTAACCATTGACGTGTAGCGTGCGAGTCGAGGTTAACCCTCTCTTGGTGATGATGGCCGGGGCGGTCGGGTCACCATACCCGAAGGGCAGGCCAGGGGGATTGGCATGCGAGTGCTACTGATCGAAGACGACAGCGCAACCGCGCAGAGCATCGAGCTGATGCTCAAGTCGGAGAGTTTCAATGTCTACACCACCGACCTCGGTGAGGAGGGTGTCGATCTTGGCAAGCTCTACGACTACGACATTATCCTTCTGGACCTGAACCTCCCCGACATGTCGGGATATGAGGTGCTGCGGACGCTCCGCGTCTCGAAGGTCAAGACACCCATCCTCATCCTTTCCGGCCTCGCCGGGATCGAGGACAAAGTCCGTGGCCTTGGATTCGGCGCAGACGACTACCTGACCAAGCCGTTTCACAAGGACGAACTGGTGGCGCGCATTCATGCGATCGTCCGCCGGTCCAAAGGCCACGCCCAGTCGGTCATCGTCACCGGCGACCTCACGGTCAATCTCGACACCAAGACGGTCGAGGTCCACGGCCAGCGGGTCCACCTGACCGGCAAGGAGTACCAGATGCTGGAGCTCCTTTCGCTCAGGAAGGGGACGACCCTCACCAAGGAGATGTTCCTGAACCATCTCTACGGCGGCATGGACGAGCCGGAGCTGAAGATCATCGACGTCTTCATCTGCAAGCTCCGCAAGAAGCTCGCCTCGGCCACCAGCGGCCAGAACTACATCGAGACGGTCTGGGGTCGCGGCTACGTGCTGCGCGAGCCCGAGGAACAGGACGTCCGCGAGAGCGCCTGAGGCGCTGCGACCACCCCGGTGCCATCAAATCCTGGAAGGGAACGCGGCCCGCGAAGCCGCGTTCCGGCCTTTCGGCCGGCCGTTCTTCTCGCGTTCAGGCCGCCGCGCTGGCTGCTGCGGCGTCCGGCATGGCCTCGATGATCACCGTATCTCCCTCGAGACGGGTCGCGACGCTCATCGCCACCACCCGGGCCAGAGCACCAGTATAGTAGCCTTGGATCGCGTGGGCATCGATCTCGCTCACCTCGACCTTGCCG